>CAIMEK010000387.1 GCA_903839965.1 uncultured Acetobacteraceae bacterium
GGCAAGATGTCCGGGCACCAATATCCGGAGTTCTGGGGCAAGGTGCATTTCTGGGTGACCTTCATCGGCGTGAACTTCACCTTCTTCCCGATGCACTTCCTCGGCCTGGCCGGCATGCCGCGCCGCTATCCGGACTATCCCGATGCGTTCGCGGGATGGAACTTCGTGGCCTCGATCGGCGCCTATATCGGCGCCGCCTCGCTCGTGCTGTTCCTCTACATCTGCTACCGCACCTTCGCTTCGAAGCAGCCGCTGGCGGAGAACTACTGGGGCGCGGGCGCGACCACGCTGGAGTGGACCCTCAGTTCGCCGCCGCCGTTCCACACTTTCGAGGAGTTGCCCCGATTCCGCTGATCACAAGCATGCCCTGGCCGCGGCGACCGGGGACCGATGCCGCCGTGCTGGCGCTCGCCGAGGGCGATCTCGCCGCTTCCTCCGCCGCCGACTGGATCGCGCTGCTGAAGCCGCGGGTGATGGCGCTGGTGGTGTTCACCGCGCTGGTGGGCCTGCTGGTGGCGCCGGGGCGGCTGCATCCGGTGCTCGCCTTCACCGCCATCCTGTGCATCGCGGTCGGCGCCGGCGCGGCGGGGGCGATCAACATGTGGTACGACCGCGATATCGACGCGGTCATGCGGCGCACCGCGCGGCGGCCCATTCCGGCCGGGCGGATCGCGCCGGGCGAGGCGCTCGGCTTCGGCGTCACGCTGGCGGCGGCCTCGGTGATTGTCATGGGGCTGGCGGTCAACCTGCCGGCGGCGCTGGGGCTGGCCTTCTCGATCGGCTTCTACGTGTTCGTCTACACCATGTGGCTGAAGCGGCGGACGCCGCAGAACATCGTCATCGGCGGCGCCGCCGGCGCGTTCCCCCCGGCGATCGGCTGGCTGGCGGTGACCGGCGGGCTCGACGTGATGCCGCTGCTGATGTTCGCCATCATCTTCGCCTGGACCCCGCCGCATTTCTGGTCGCTGTCGCTGTGGGCGCATGCCGACTACCAGCGCGCCGGCGTGCCGATGCTGCCGGTGGTGGCGGGCGCGCGGGAGACGCGGCGGCAGATCGGCATCTACACCGTGCTGCTGGTGGCGCTTTCGTTGGCACCCTGGGGGCTCGGGCTCGCCGGTGCGGTGTACGGCGTGACGGCGGGGCTGCTGGGCGCGGGCTTCCTGGAACGGGTCTGGCGGGTGCTGCGCGACCGCCAGGACGGGCAGGGCATCAGCCTCACCGGGGATGCGCCGGCGCGGGCGGCGTTCAGGTATTCCATCATCTACCTGTTCGTGCTGTTTGCAGCCCTTGCGGTGGACAGCTTCCTTGGCTGACCCGCGCCCCCGGCGCCCGGCCACGCTGACGCGCGGCGAAAGCGCGGCGATCGGGCGCCGCCGGCGCGGCCGCAACATCGCCATGCTGCTGGCGCTGCTGGCGTTGGGCAGCCTGTTCTACCTGATCACGCTGGTCAAGTTGAGCCACCAGGTCCCCTGACGCATGGCCCGGTTCTCGCCCTCCCATCCGCATCACCGGGGCCGCAACGGCGTTGTCGCCGGCGCGCTCGCCGCGGTGGTGCTCGGCATGGTCGGGATGTCGTTCGCTGCGGTGCCGCTGTACCGGCTGTTCTGCGCGGCCACCGGGTTCGGTGGCACGCCGAAGATCGGCCTGGCGGCCAGCCCCGGGGTAAGTGCACGCAGCGTGGTGGTGCGCTTCAACGCCGACACCAATCCTGCCCTGCCCTGGCGGTTCCGCCCCGAGCAGGCCGAGGTAAGGCTGCCGCTGGGGGCGGAGCAGGTGGCGTTCTACGCGGCGCGCAACCTGGCCGCCGTGCCGGTGACCGGGGTGGCGACCTACAACGTCACGCCCGAGAAGGCGGCCCGGTATTTCCACAAGACGGCGTGCTTCTGCTTCAACGAGCAGGTGCTGGCGCCCGGCCAGGACATGCAGTTTCCGCTGAGCTTCTGGGTCGATCCGGCGCTGGCCAGCGATCCCTCCACGGCGGACGTGGAGACCATCACGCTGTCGTACACCTTCTTCCACAGCCTGGACGACGCGGCGCGCACCGGCGCGCTCGCCAACGCGGGCCCGCATGTCGGGCCTCTGGTGCGCTGAGTTGCAGCAATGGGGAACGGGCAGATGACGCAACCACCTGTCGGGGCCGATACGGCATGAATTCCGAGGCGCATGGCGTGGCGCTTCCGGCCAGCTCCGGCCTGAAGCAGCCTTATCACCTGGTCGACCCCAGCCCGTGGCCGCTGCTAGGGGCGGCCGGCGCGGGACTGACCGTGCTCGGCGTCGTCTTCGCCGCGCATTACGGCAACTACATCGCGCTGGCGCTCGGGCTGGCGATCGTGCTGGGGGTGATGTTCTTCTGGTGGCGCGATGTGCTGCGGGAGAGCCGCACCGCCGGGCTGCACACCCCGGTGGTGCGGCTGGGGCTGCGCTACGGGATGGCGCTGTTCATCGCCAGCGAGGTGATGTTTTTCGTCGGCTTCTTCTGGGCGTATTTCCATTACGCGCTGATGCCCGAGCACGTGCTCGGCACCGCCACCCCGATGTGGCCGCCGCAGGGCGTGCTGACGTTCGACCCGTTCCACCTGCCGTTCCTCAACACCATGATCCTGCTGCTGTCCGGCACCACGATCACCTGGGCGCATCACGCGCTGATCGAGGGCGACCGCAAGGCGCTGGTGCAGGGGCTGGTGCTGACGGTGGGGCTGGGGCTGTGCTTCACCACCTTCCAGGCCATCGAGTATGCCCACGCGCCGTTCAGGTTCAGCGGTGGCGGCATCTATCCGTCGGTGTTCTTCCTGGCCACCGGCTTTCATGGCTTCCACGTCATCGTCGGCACCTGCTTCCTGATCGTCTGCACCATCCGCGCGATCAGCGGGGACTTCACGCCGGAGCGGCATTTCGGCTTCGAGGCGGCCGCCTGGTACTGGCATTTCGTCGACGTGGTCTGGCTGTTCCTGTTCATCTGCATCTACTGGGCGGGGCAGGGCGTGATCGCGCCGGAATGAGCCTGCGGCCTGCGCCGACCTGGTGGCGGGCGGCGCTGGCGTGTCGCTGCCCGCGCTGCGGCGAAGGCAGGCTGTTCGCCGGGCTGCTGACCGTGCGCGCGCGCTGCGCGGCCTGCGGGCTCGACCTCAGGGCCCACGATACCGGCGACGGACCCGCGGTGCTGGTGATATTCGTGCTCGCCAGCGTGGTGGTCGGGCTCGCATTCGTGGTTGAATTCCGCTTCTCTCCGCCGCTGTGGGTTCACGCGGTACTGTGGCCGGTGGTAACGATCCCGGCGGCGGTGCTGATGATGCGACCGCTGAAGGCCGCGCTGGTGGCGCTGCAGTTCCGCTATCGCGCCAGCGAGATGGAAGGGGGCGATGCCCCATGAGGATTCCGCGCGGGCTGCTGGTGCCGGGGGCGATCACCGCCGCGATGGTCGCGGTGCTGGTCGGGCTGGGCGTGTGGCAGTTGCAACGGTTGCAGTGGAAGCTCGATCTGCTGGCGCGGCTCGACGCCGCCGACGCCGCCGCTCCGGTGCCGCTGCCGTTCAATCCGCAGCCCCTGCAGAAGGTGCGGGTGGAGGGCCGCTGGCTGCCCGACCTGCTCGCCTACTATGGCGCGGAGGCGCGCGACACCCGCGAAGGCACGGTGCCGGGCGCGCAGGCGCTGATGCCGCTGCAGATGGCCAACGCCACCATCGTTCTGGTCGACCTGGGCTGGATTCCGATGAACCGGAAGGTGCCGGTGACGGTGCCGCGCGACACCGTGTCGGTGACGGGATGGCTGCGGCCGAGCGAACAGCAGGGGTTGTTCTCGCCGCCCGACACGCTGGTCGTGCGGCGGTTCTACACCCTGAACACCCGCACCATCGGCGGCGCGCTCGGCATCGCGCCGGTGATGCCGTTCGTGCTGGTGCAGTTGGCGCAGGGGCCGGTGGAAGGCTACCCGATCCCCGCGCGGGCGCTGCCGCGGCCGCCCAACAACCACCTCGGCTATGCGCTCACCTGGTTCGCTCTGGCGGTGGCGGCGCTGGGGATGTTCGCCGCCTATGCGCGCCGCGTCATCTGGCCGCCGCCCGCGCCGGCGCTGCCCGAGCCGCTGACGGAGGAATGGCTGGGCCCGTTGCCCGGGGAGTGGAACGGTCCGTCGCCGGGCCTGCGCGGCTGGTCGCCGCCCGAGGATGATTACTGGCAGCCCACCGCTTCGGTGGAGGCGGCCGAGGAGATGACCCAGACGCTGACGCGGCGCCCGACGGAGCCGACGCCCGACCTGCCCGCCTATGCCCGGCTGGCCGCCCGCTTCGCCCGCATCGCCACCATCCAGGAAGCCAGCGGCATGCTGTCATGGGATGCGTCGGCGATGATGCCGCCGGGCGGTGGGCCGGCGCGCGGCGAGCAGCTCGCAATCCTCGCGGGGTTGGCGCACGGCCTGCTGGTGGCGCCCGAGGTGGCCGCCGACCTGGCGCAGGCCGAGGCCGGCGGCGAGGACACCGATGCCTGGCGCGCGGCCAACCTGCGCCTGATGCGCCACGCCCATACGCGGGCGATCGCGCTGCCGGCCGATCTGGTGGAGGCGCAGGCGCGGGCCAATTCCGCCTGCGAGAAGATCTGGCGCGAGGCGCGCCGCACCGCCGATTTCCCGCTGGTGGCGCCGGCCCTGCGCGCGGTGCTGGCGCTGGTGCGCGAACAGGCCGACGCGCTCGCCGAGGCGCTTGGCTGCTCGCCGTACGACGCGCTGATGGACGGCTACCAGCGTGGCGTCGCGTCGGCGGATGTCGAGCCGGTGTTCGCCGCCTACGAAACCTTCTTGCGCGACGCGCTGCCGCGGGCGGAGGAACTGCAGGCCCAGCGGCCGCCGCCGGCTGGGCTGCAGGGCCCGTTTCCGCTGCAGGTGCAGGAGGCGCTGTGCCGGCACATGTCGGCGCGGGCCGGTCTGGAACCGGAATTCTCCCGCATCGACCGCTCCGCGCACCCGTTCTGCGGCGGCATACCGAGCGATGTGCGCATCACCACCCGCTATGACGAGCAGGACCCCGCCCGGGCGCTGCTCGCGGTGATGCACGAGACCGGCCATGCGCTGTACGAGCGGGGATTGCCGGCGGCCTGGGCGCGTCAGCCCGTGGGCCATGCCTGCGGCATGGCGGCGCACGAGAGCCAGAGCCTGATCATCGAAATGCAGGCGTGCCGGTCGGATGCCTTCCTGGGCTGGCTCGGCCATGAGCTGCAACTGTTCTTCGGCGGCGAGGCGCAGCGCTTCGCCGGCGACCACCTGGCCCGGCTGTGGCGCCGCGTGGAGCGCGGGTTCATCCGCGTCGATGCCGACGAAATGACCTACCCGGCGCACGTCATCCTGCGCTTCCGGCTGGAACAGGCGCTGATCGCGGGCGACCTCGTGGTGGCCGACCTGCCCAGCGCCTGGAACCACGGCATGCGCTCGCTGCTGGGCATCACACCGCCCGACAACACGCTCGGCTGCCTGCAGGACATTCATTGGTACGACGGGGGGTTCGGCTATTTTCCGAGCTACTCGCTCGGCGCCATGGCGGCGGCGCAACTGATGGCGACGGCGCGCCAGCAGGTGGCGGGGCTCAACGAGCGGCTCGGGCACGGCGACCTGGCGCCGCTGGTGGGGTGGTTGCGCGAGAACGTGCACGGCAAGGGGGCGCTGTACGACTTCAACGAGCTGCTGCGCGAAGCCACCGGCAAGCCGCTCGACCCGGCGGATTTCGAGGCGCACCTGACGGCGCGCTACCTGACCTGACCGCCGCGATGCCGCGGCAACGCGAGCGCGATGCCTGGCGGGCGGCAGGCGCCATCGCGGTCGGAGCGCTGCTGCTGTGCTGGCCGGCCTTCGCCAACGGCTACCCGATCCTGTTCAGCGACACCCACGCCTTCCTGGTGCAGGCCAGCCAGCCGGTGATGGTGTGGGACAAGCCGTGGGTCTATGGCCCGTTCCTGCTGTTCTGGCACGGCCGCACCACGCTGTGGCTGCCTGTGCTGGGGCAGGCGGCGCTGCTTTCTCACCTGCTCTGGCTGGTGCGCAAGGCGATCGCGCCGCCCACGCCGGGGTTTCACCTCGCGCTCTGCGTGCTGCTGGCCGCCGGCAGCGCGGCAGCCTGGTTCACCTCGCTGCTGATGCCGGACATCTTCGCACCGGTCGCCGTGCTATGCATCTTCGCGCTCGGCTTCGGCGCGCGCCTCACCCCCGGCGAGCGGCGCTGGGCGGGCGCGCTGGGCACCTTCGCGGTGGCCGCGCATCTGTCGCACCTGATCGTGGCCGCCGGCTGCGTGGCGGTGGTGATGGCGCTGTGCCGGCGCCGGACGCTCGCGGCGGCGGCGCCGCTGCTCGGCGCGCTGGCGATCCTGCTGGTCGGCAACGCGGTCGGCAACGGGCGCTTCGGGATTTCGCCGTACGGCTCGGTGTTCGCCCTCGCCCGCCTGGTCGCGGACGGGCCGGCGCGCGATGTGATTGCGCGGGAGTGCCCTGTGTCCGGATGGTCGATGTGCGCCTGGGTGGGCCGGCTGCCGAGCGAAAGCGACGCGTTCCTGTGGGACGGCGAGGGCCCGGTGTGGAGCACGCCGGGCGGTGCGAAGGCGCTGGCGCCGGAAGCCGCGGCGATCGTCGCGCGAACCCTGCGCGAGGAACCCGCGGCGGTGCTGCGGGCGGCGCTCGCCAACACTTGGACCCAACTTACGCTGGTGCGGCTGGGCGACACGCTGGGCACCAACTGGCTCGAAGAATCCGTGGTGGGCAGCCTGCGCGCCTATTTCCCGCCCACCGAAGAAGCCCGCTTCCGGGCCGGGATGCAGGCCCACGGCACCCTGCAGGCACTCGCTGCGCCGCTCAACGCGCCATACACGGCCTTGCTGCTCGCCGGTGCGGCAACCAGCGTCGTGCTGCTGGTGCTCGCCCTGCGCCGCAAGGACACGCCCCGCGCCGGGCTGGCTGCCCTCGCGCTCACCGCCGTACTGGTCAATGCCGCGGCAACCGGAGCCCTGTCACGGCCGAACCCCAGATACGAAACCCGCATCGCCTGGCTGGTCCTGCTGCCGGCGGCGATGTGGGGAAGGCCAGGGGCAGAGCCCCATAGGCGCGAATCTAGGGGTTTGCGGCGACGCGGGGAGGTCTGATTCCTGGGGGAGATGAAACCAGAATGTCTGCAAGACGGCCGTTGGTCGTCGGTGATTGGGTATATTTCGGCGCGGCTGGACCTTGAGGCGAC
>CAIMEK010000388.1 GCA_903839965.1 uncultured Acetobacteraceae bacterium
CCCTCTCGCCAAGACCCTCCAAGTGATGGGGTCCAGGGGTCCACTGATCCCTGGCGGGTCCAGGGCAGCGCCCTGGCCTTGCTTCCTTCCCGCATCCCCCTCAGGCCTTCGTCTCGATGTGGCCGGCGCCGGACGGGCCGCCGCGGCCGAGGCCGATCACGCCGATTTGCATTCTGTTCCCCTCCCGCAAGCCGGGCCGCGCTCGACCCGGCGCGTAACGCAGTCTGCCGTCCAGGCAGGTAAACGCCAGTAACGCAGGCCTCGTCGCGCGAGGCAATAAACACCGCTGCGCGGTGGCTGGAAGGAAGCCGCCGCGGCGGGTAGCGTGCAGCGGAACGGAGGGCCTGCCGATGACGGATGCCAAGGATCCCGGTTCGATCCATGCCTGGCACGCGCATGTGTACTACGACCCGGCCAGTCGCGAGGTCGCGGCGGGGCTGCGCGAGCAGATCGGCGCGCGGTTTCCCGCGGCGCGGCTCGGGCGCTGGCACGATGTGCCGGTCGGGCCGCACCCGGCGGCAATGTACCAGGTCGCCTTCAGCCCCGAGGATGCCGCCGCGTTGATCCCGTTCGTGGCGCTGAACCGGCGCGGGTTGACCGTGCTGGTGCATCCCGAGACCGGGTGGCCGAAGGAGGATCATTTGCAGCATGCGCTGTGGATGGGGGCGGTGTTGCCGCTGGATGCCTCCGTGCTGCCCGAGGCGGAGTGATGGCCGACGAGCGGATGCTGGCGGTGAATGCCGACATCACCGTGCTGCGTGTGGATGCCATCGTGAATGCGGCGAATTCCAGCCTGTTGGGCGGCGGCGGGGTGGACGGCGCCATCCATCGCGCCGCCGGCCCCGGGCTGTTGGCGGAATGCCGCAGGATCGGCGGCTGCCCGACCGGCGAGGCGCGCATCACCGCGGGGTATGCGTTGCCGGCGCGGTGGGTGATCCACACGGTCGGGCCGGTGTGGCACGGCGGGGCGCAGGGCGAGCCGGCGCTGCTGGCCGCCTGCTATCGCAACAGCTTGGCGCTGGCGGTGGCGCATGGGGTGCGCAGCATCGCCTTCCCGGCGATTTCCTGCGGCATCTACGGCTACCCGATCGAGAAGGCGACCGCGATCGCGGTGCGCGAGACCGGGGATTTCCTGGCGGCGGACGAGAGCATCGAGCAGGTGATCTTCGCCGCCTTCGGCGCCGAGGTAATGGCCGCCTACGCGGCCGCCCTGGGCTGATCGAGGCGGGCCAGTGCGCCGGCCGCGAGTTCGAGTTGGCGGCCGATGCGGGCCAGCGATTCGCCGTCGAGGTCCGCCGGGGGCACCGGGGGGCGCGGCGGCAGGTCGGGCCGTCCGGCCGCGAGGTGCGTGCTGGCGGCGTCGATCCATTGCCGCCAGGCCTGCCAGGCCGCCCGCTCGTGCGGGTGCGCCGCCGCGTTCACCTGCAGCGCCGAGATGCGTCCGGCCATGCGGCGCAGGGCGGCGTCGATGGTGAGTGCCGCTTCCAGCCGACGGGTGTCGGTGCGCGCCGGCTCGAGCAGGATGCGTTGCAGGCTGGCCTCGGCGTTGTTGCTGGCGACGCCGGCGGCGCGGCGGGCGTGTTCCACCGCTTCGGGCCTGGCTTCGCCCAGCAGGGCGGCGATTTCGGCGCAGGCGTAGCGGCCGTGCGCGGCGATGGCGGCGCGCAGTTCGGCGCGCAGCCGCGACGGCTCCCATTCCGGCCAGAGCACCGCGCTGAACACCAGCGCCAGCAGCCCGCCGCCCACCGTGTAGAGCGCGCGCAGCAGGGCGATGTCCACCTGGCTCTGGCCGGGGCGCGCCAGTTCCACGAGCAGCACCACGACAGGGGTGATGCAGGCCATGAACAGGCCGAAATTCACCGCCCGCACGGCCAGGGCAAGGATCGCCAGCGGGAACAGCGCGACCGCCATTGAAAGCGGCGTCGGGCAGGCGATGGCGATGGCCGCGCCCACCGCCCCGCCGAGCACGGTGCCGCCGATGCGCTCCGCCGCACGCGCGAACGTGACGGCGAAGTACGGCTGCATGGTCAACACCAGGGTGATGGTCAGCCAGTA
>CAIMEK010000389.1 GCA_903839965.1 uncultured Acetobacteraceae bacterium
CGGTCGCGGGCCTCCCTGTCATCCGTCACCTTCGTTTGTCATTGACCATATGGTCAACAGCATCATATATTCGACCTGTGTTGACCGCCAGGGCAATAAGCAAATCCGTCCGCCCCGAGGTCGTCATGCCAGACCACAACCTGCCGCAGCACGTCGCGCTGGCACGGCCCGGGATGTCCCGGGCGCCGCGCCGCGGCCTGCGGATCGCCGCGCTGGCCGGTGTCGCTGCCATCGTCGTGGCGGCCGCCGTGCTGGGGTTCCGCGCAGTCTCGTCCCCCACGCCCACCCCCGCGGCCCAACGGCTGGCGCCGCCCGCACTGACTGTGGTCCTGACGCCGGCGACGGAGCTGCTGCTGGCGCGCCCCGTCATCGGCGACGGTTCCGTGGTGGCCTGGCAGGAGCTGGTGGTCGGCTTCGAGATGGGCGGTCTGCGGGTGGTGGAGGTGGCATTCGAGGAGGGCGACCGGGTTGCCGGCGGCCAGGTCCTGGCGCGGCTCGACGATGCGGTGCCGGCCGCCCAGCTTGCCCAGGCCGAGGCTGCTGTCGCCGAGGCCGAGTCGGCGCTCGGCATGGCTCAGGCCGACCTGCGGCGCGCTGTCGAACTCACGCGCAGCGATAACGTCGCGCGCCAGACGCTGGAGCAGCGCCAGTCCGCCGCCCGCCAGGCCGAGGCGCGCCTGCTCGCCGCCCGCGCCCGGCGCGACGAGGCGGCCGCCCGCCTGGCCCAGACCCGGGTGCTGGCGCCGTCCGACGGCGTGGTGTCGCGGCGGGGCATCCTGTTGGGCGCCGTGGCACAGCCCGGGCAGGAGGTTGCCCGCCTCATCCGCGACGGCAGGCTTGAGTTGGACGCGCGGGTGCCCGAACTCGACCTCGGCGCCGTCCGGCCCGGGCAGCCCGTCCGGGTGCGCCACGGGGATCGTGACATCGTCGCCCAGGTGCGCGCCCTCGCGCCGACCGTGGGAGGCGACAACCGCCTGGGCATTGTCCATGTCGCGCTGCCCGCGGAATCCGGCCTGCAGCCCGGCATGTTTGCCCAGGCGGAAATCCGGCCCGACGGACGCGCCGCACTGACCGTGCCGCAGGAGGCCGTGCTGTTTCGCGATGCCCGCCCCGCCGTCTTCATACTCGCCGACGGCGCCGAGCGCGTGTCGCTGCGCCCGATCCGCACCGGGGAGCGCATCGGCGGTGTCGTCGAGGTGGTGGAGGGACTGTCCGCAGGCGAGCGCGTCGTCACCGCGGGCGCGGGCTTTCTGTCCGATGGCGACCGCGTCCGCATCGCACCAGCGCACTGACGGTGGCCCCCATGCCCCCACGTCCCGACGACCCCGGCCACCGCAACGTCTCCGCCTGGGCCATCCGCAACCCGATCCCGACCGTGGTGCTGTTCCTGCTGCTGACGCTCGGCGGCCTGCTCGCCTTTCCGGGGCTGCGCATCAACAACACCCCCGATATCGACCTGCCGGCCGTGATGGTCACCATCCTGCAGCCAGGCGCCGCGCCCACTGAGCTGGAAACGCAGGTGGCGCGCCGCGTCGAGGACGCCATCGCGGGCCTGGGCGATGTCAAGCACATCACCTCCACGGTGCAGGACGGCATGTCCCTCACCGTGGTGGAGTTCGCCCTCGGCAAGGACCCGGACCGCGCCACCAACGACGTGCGCGACAAAGTGGCGCAGATCCGCGCCGACCTCCCCGCCGCCATCCGCGACCCTATCGTAAACCGCATTGAGATCACCGGCGGCGCCATCCTGACCTACACGGTTGCCGCCCCGAGCATGAGCACCGAGCAGCTCTCCTGGTTCGTCACCGACACCGTCGCCAAGTCGTTGCTGTCCATCCCGGGCGTGGCGCAGGTCAACCGCGTCGGCGGCGTCGAGCGCGAGATCCGCGTCGCCCTGAAGCCGGACCGGCTGCTGGCGCTCGGCATCACCGCCCTGCAGGTCAACCAGCAGCTCCGCGACGCCAACCTGAACCTGCCGGGCGGGCGCGGGACGCTGGGCGAGAGCGAGCAGAGCATCCGAACCCTCGCTTCGGCGTCCACTGTCGAAGCGCTGGCCGCCCGCCCGATCATCCTGCCGGGCGGGCGCACCGCGCGGCTCAGCGAACTCGCCGAGGTGTCCGACGCCACCGCGGAAGTTCGCACCGCGGCCCGCCTGAACGGCCTGCCGGTGGTCGCTTTCGAAGTGTTGCGCACCCGCGGCTCCTCCGAGGTGAAGGTCGCCCAGGCCGTCGCCGAGCGGGCCGCGAAGCTGGAGGCGGAGCACCCGGGTCTGGAGATCCGCAAGGCCACCTCCACGGTCGCCTTCGTCGAGGCGGGTTTCCATGCCGCCGTCGAGGCGCTGCTGATCGGCACGGCGCTCGCCGTGCTGGTGATCTGGCTGTTCCTGCGGGACTGGCGGGCAACCGCGGTCGCGTGTGCCGCCATGCCGTTGTCGCTGATTCCCACTTTCCTGGTGATGTCCTGGCTTGGCTATGCGCTCAGCAACATTACCCTGCTGGCGCTGACGCTGGTAATCGGCGTGCTGGTGGACGATGCGATCGTGGAGATCGAGAACATCGTCCGCCACCTGCGCAGCCGCCCGGAGCTCGGCGCCTGGCGCGCGGCCATGGACGCCTCGGCCGAGATCGGGTTGGCGGTGATGGCCACCACCGGAGCGATCCTGGCGGTGTTTGTGCCGGTGACCTTCATGCCCGGCGTGCCCGGCCAGTTCTTCCGCCAGTTCGGCCTGACGGTTGCGGCCGCGGTCACCTTCTCGCTGCTGGTCGCCCGGTTGCTGACGCCGTTGCTGGGCGCGCACCTGCTCAAGCCCGAACGGAACGCCAGGTCGGACGAGGTCGGCGACGGCCGCATCGGGCGTGGGTATCTCGCCCTGCTCGGCTGGTGCCTGCGCCATCGCTGGACGACCCTGGGCGTGGCAGCCGGCTTCTTCGTCCTGTCGCTGGCCATGGTTCCGCTGATCCCCTCGGATTTCATGCCGGCGGCCGATCGCGGCCGTTCGGCGCTGGCCCTCGAACTGGCGCCGGGGGCCACGCTCGCGGACACCGATGCCGCCGTGCACCGGGCGACCGACATCCTTCTGGCGCGCCCCGAGGTCGTCTCGGTGTACGCCTCGCTCGGCACGGCGAGCCTGGTGGGCGGCCCGGGCATGGGCAGCACGACCGTGCAGGGTGACCCGCGCAACGCCAGCCTGATCATCACCCTGGTGCCACGCAACCAGCGCAGCATCCGCCAGCAACGCTTCGAGGCGGACGTCCGTCCGGCGCTGGAAGCCATCCCCGGTGCCCGGGTTCGTTTCGGCGCCGACGGGATGAGCGGGACGAAGGCCTCCATCACTTTGGTCGGCGACGATCCCGCACGGCTCGCCGCCGCGGCCCGGGAACTGGAGAGCCAGATGCGCGGCCTGCCTGCCCTTTCCGGGGCGCGCTCGGTCGCCAGCCTGGAACGGCCGGAGCTGCAGATCATCCCGCGCAGCGCCCGCGCGGCGGAACTGGGCATTTCCCCGGCCGCGATCGGCGCCACGGCGCGGATCGCCACCATCGGCGACGTCGATCAGAGCCTTGCGCGCTTCAACCTCCCGGACCGCCAGATCCCGATCCGGGTCATGCTGGACGAGGCCGCCCGCGGCGACCTCGACGCCTTGCGGTCATTGCGTGTTGCCGGGCGCAACGACGTCGCCGTCCCGCTCGGGGCGATAGCAGAACTGCGGCACGGGGCCGGACCCGCGCAAATCGATCGCCTGGACCGGGTGCGCAAGGCGACGGTGGAGGCGGAGCTGAACGGCATGCCGCTCGGCCAGGCGATGCAGCTCATCGCCACGCTGCCGATCATGCAAAGCCTGCCGCCGGGGGTGATGGAGCGCGAAACCGGCGACAAGGAGATCATGACCGAGCTGTTCGGCGGCTTCGTGGTTGCGCTGGGCACCGGCGTGC
>CAIMEK010000390.1 GCA_903839965.1 uncultured Acetobacteraceae bacterium
GCGGACGCGCGCCGGCAGGTGGCGGACGGGCTGGCCGCCACGCTGGACTATGCGCGGTCGGTGGGCGTGTGGGTGGCGATCGAGCCGCTGCACCCGATGTACGCGGCCGACCGGGCCTGCGTGAACACGCTGGGGCAGGCGCTCGATTTGTGCGCGGCACTCGGGCCGGGGATCGGGGTGGCGCTCGATGTCTATCATGTGTGGTGGGACCCTGACCTGCCGGCGCAGATCGCCCGGGCCGGACGGGAAGGCCGGCTCTACGCCTATCACGTTTGCGACTGGCTGGTGCCGACGCGGGATATGCTGAACGACCGCGGCATGATGGGCGACGGGGCGATCGACCTGAGGGGCATCCGCGCGGGCATGGAGCAGGCGGGCTATGCGGGCCTGTGCGAGGTGGAGATTTTCTCCACGGCGACGTGGTGGCCGAAGCCGGTCGATGAGATCCTGGCCACCATGGTGCGGCGCGGGCAGACCTGCGTCTGACGAGAGGGGTTTTTCGATGAACATCGATCCCGCCATCACCCCCGTTGCCCTGTTGCCGGCGCTGGCCCGGATGTGGGAGGCTTCGGCGGCGAAGATCGTTTCGATCGATCGGTCGATGGCTGGGGCCAAGGGCGCGCCGGTGCATACGGTGGGTGGGCGCTATGCGCCGCGCGGCTGGACCGAGTGGACGCGCGGCTTCGAATATGGCAGCGCCGTGCTGCAATACGACGCGACCGGGGAGGCAAGCTTCCTCGAGCTGGCGATGGCGCGCATCCGCAGCGAAATGCCGGTGCACATCACCGATTTCGGCGTGCACGACCATGGGTTCAACCAGGTCAGCACCTACGGCAACCTGTGGCGGCTGATGGGCGAGGGGCGGCTGGCGGAGAACGCGTGGCAACGGGAATGGCTGGAGCTGGCGCTGCGCTGCTCGGGCGCGGTGCAGGCGCATCGCTGGACCGATTTGGGCGGCGGCGAGGGTTTCGTGCATTCCTTCAACGGACCGCACTCGCTGTTCGTCGACACCATGCGCACGCTCCGGGTGATGGTGCTGGCGGACCGGCTGGGGCAGGTGATGAAGGGCGAGGGCGACCAGGCGATATCGCTGCTGGGCCGGGCGCTGGCGCATGCCCGCGCCACCGCGCGCTACGTGGTGTTTTATGGCGAGGGGCGGGACATCTACGACGAGCCGGGACGCACCGCGCACGAGGCGATCTTCAACATCCGCAACGGCGCGTTCCGCTGCGTCGGCACGCAGCAGGGGTATTCCGGCTATTCCACCTGGACCCGCGGGTTGAGCTGGGCAATGTGCGGCTATGCCGAGCTGCTGGAATTCATCGAGACGGTGGAGCCGGCTGATCTGGAGGCGTTCGGCGGCAGGGATGCGATCGTCGCCATGCTGGACAAGGCGGCGGCCGCCACCTGCGATTTCTACATTTCCCACAGCGCGACCGATGGCATTCCGTTCTGGGACACCGGGGCGCCGGGGCTGCGCGATATCGAAGACCCGTACTCGCGGCCGTCCGATCCGGGCAACGACATCGAGCCGGTGGACAGCTCGGCCGCCGCGATTGCCGCGCAGGGCCTGCTGCGCTACGGCGCCTGGCGGCGCGCGACGGGACGACCGGGGGCGGAGCGCTATGCGCAGGCCGGGCTGACCGTGCTGGCAACGCTGCTCGGCGCGCCCTATCTCAGCACCGATCCCGCGCATCAGGGGCTGGTGCTGCACAGCCAGTACCATCGGCCGAACGGGTGGGACTACGTGCCGCCCGGGCATCGCACGCCGTTCGGCGAGGCGACCCTGTGGGGCGACTACCACATGCGCGAGCTGGCGCTTTACGTGCAGCGGCTGGCGGAGGGCGGACCGTACCTGACGTTCTTTGGGCCTGTTTCGCAATGAATGCGCGGAGCGGCCGGCGGGTCGCCCTGGTCACCGGCGGGCGGCGCGGCATCGGCCTGGCGGTGGCGGAGGGGCTGGCGGCGGACGGCTTCGACGTGGCGATCACCGGCACGCGCGACGATGACGTGGCAGAGGCGGCCGTGGCCAGGCTGGTCGCGGCCGGGGCGAATGCCGCCTATGTGGCGGGCGATGTGGGCGTGGTGGCGGACCATGCACGGGTGCTCGATGCCGTCGAGGCGCGGCTCGGGGCGGTCGATCTGCTGGTGGGCAACGCCGGCATTGCGCCGCCGCAACGGCTCGATGTGCTGGAGACGACGGTGGAGAATTTCGATGCCGTGCTGGGGGTGAACCTGCGCGGGGCCTTTTTTCTCGCGCAGGCCGTGGCGAAACGGATGCTTGCCGCCAAGCGGAAGGTCGCCGCACGGGCGCTGGTGTTCATTACGTCCTGTTCGGCGGAGATGGTTTCGACCAATCGCGTGGAGTACTGCATCGCCAAGGCCGGGCTGGCGATGGCGGTGCAAGGCTTCGTCGTGCGGCTGGCGGGCGAGGGGATCGGGGTGTTCGAGGTGCGCCCCGGCATCATCCGCACCGATATGACCTCCGGGGTCGCTGCCAAATACGACGGGCTGATCGCCGCCGGGCTGGTGCCCGCGGGGCGGTGGGGCGAGGGCGCCGATGTGGCCGCGGCGGTGCGCCTGCTGGCGAGACCCGAGATGGCCTTTGCCACCGGGTCGGTGATCAACGCCGATGGCGGGCTGACCATCAGCCGGCTTTGAACCCGGCCAGGCTTCGACGTAGCGGAATGGCTGGGGACCGGCGGCTTCGGCTGGGCAGGCCGCGCGCTTTGGGCGTATGGGAGGCGCATGAGCATCGTCGATCCGCAACCGCCGGCGCCGCATGCCGACCGCGGCCTGGCGGCAGGCCGCGGTCGTGGCTGGTCGTTGCGCGGGCGCGGGGCGGGTGTGCAGTGGGCGGTGCTGCTGGCGCTGTCGGTGGTTTTCACCGTGCTGCTGGAACTGCTGCGGCTGCCGGCCGCGCTGCTGCTGGGACCGATGCTGGCCGGCATGCTGGTTGCCGCCGGCGAAACGTCGGTGCGGGTGCCGCGGCCGTTGTTCACGACCTCCCAGGGCATCATCGCCTGCCTGATGGCGCGCAGCATCTCGCCGGCCATCGTCGGCACGCTGGCGCAGGACTGGCCGCTGTTCATTGTCGCCACCGTTTCGGTGATTCTGGCGAGCACCCTGGTCGGCTGGCTGCTGGCGGTCCTCAAGGTGCTGCCGGGCGCGACTGCGGTGTGGGGAACCTCGCCCGGGGCGGCGAGCGCGATGACGCTGATGGCCGATGCCTGCGGGGCGGACATGCGCCTGGTGGCGTTCATGCAGTACCTGCGCATGGCCATCGTTACCGTCGTGGCCTCCATCGTCGCCAGCGTTTTCACGCCGGGGCCGCATGCCGCGATCGGCAGCATCGTCTGGTTTCCGCCGATCGACTGGCACGCCTTTGCCGCCACCATCGCGCTGGCGGCGCTGGGCCCGATCGTGGGGCCGCGGTTGCGCATGCCGGCGGCGACGCTGCTGCTGCCGTTCGGCATCGGCGCGGTGCTGCACGCGGCCGGCGCGATCGAGATCGCGTTGCCGCCCTGGCTGCTGGCCTGCAGCTACGCGCTGTTCGGCTGGAGCATCGGGCTGCGGTTCGACCGCGCGATCCTGCTCCACGTGGCGCATCTGCTGCCGCGCATCATCGTCTCGATCCTGGTGCTGATCGCCGTTTGCGCCGGCTTCGGTTTCCTGGTCAGCGCGGCGGCCGGCGTCGATGCGATGACCGCCTATCTGGCGATGAGCCCGGGCGGCACCGATTCGGTGGCGATCATCGCGGCGTCGACTCCGGTGGACATGCAGTTCGTCATGGCGTTGCAGACTGCCCGGTTCGTGCTGGTGATGTTCATGGCCCCCGGGCTGGCCAGGCTGATCGCCCGGCGTATTGAAAGCTAACCCCCGGCCAGGAAGGCGTCCAGCACGGCGAGGAAGCCGGCCGGGTTGTCGGCGTGCACCCAGTGGCCGGCATCCTTCACGCTGACCACGCGCGCAGCGGGGAACAGCGCCCGGATGGCGGCGCGATGCTCCGCGCCGATGTAGGCGGAGCGCTCGCCGGCGACGAAGGCGGTCGGGCCGGCATAGGGCTGCACGTCGCGCCGCGGCCAGTCCTCCAGC
>CAIMEK010000391.1 GCA_903839965.1 uncultured Acetobacteraceae bacterium
CCGTGCTGGCGCGCCTGCCGGAGGCGCGACGCAACGAGGCGCTGCGCTCCGCCGCGGCGCAGCTGCGCGCGCGCGGCGAGGCCATCGTGGCGGCCAATGCGCGCGACCTTGCCGCCTTCGATGCCGCCGGCGGCACCGCCGCCTTCCGCGATCGCCTCGCGCTGACGCCGGCGCGGGTGGGGGCGATGGCCGAAGGGCTGGAGACCGTCGCCGCCCTGCCCGATCCGCTGGGCCGCACGCTGGCCGAATGGACGCGGCCGAACGGGCTCGCCTTCCGCCGGGTGGCGGCGCCGATCGGGGTGATCGGCATGATTTACGAGAGCCGGCCGAATGTCGGCGCGGACGCCGCCGGGCTGTGCCTGAAGGCGGGCAACGCGGTGATCCTGCGC
The DNA here is from genome assembly GCA_903839965.1 of uncultured Acetobacteraceae bacterium. Classification (GTDB taxonomy): domain Bacteria; phylum Pseudomonadota; class Alphaproteobacteria; order Acetobacterales; family Acetobacteraceae; genus Rhodovastum. The sequence continues at coordinate 390 of CAIMEK010000391.1, forward strand.
GGCGGGTCGGACAGCTTTCACAGCGCCGCCGCCATCCACGCCGCGCTGACCGACGGGCTGCGCGCGGCCGGGGCGCCGGCCGCGGCGGTGCAGGTGCCGCCGGCGACCGACCGCGCCTACGTCGCCGCCATGCTGGGCGCGGCGGGGCTGATCGACCTGATCGTGCCGCGCGGCGGCAAGGGGCTGGTCAAGCGCGTGCTGGCCGAGGCACGGGTGCCGGTGCTGGCCCACGCCGAGGGGCTTTGCCACACGTACGTGCATGCCGCCGCGAACGCCGACATGGCGCGGCGGATCGTGGCGAACGCCAAGATGCGGCGCACCGGCATCTGCGGCGCCACCGAAACGCTGCTGATCGACGCCGCCATCGCGCCGGCGCTGCTGCCGGTGCTGATCGCGGACCTGCGCGCGCTCGGCTGCGATTTCCGCGCCGACGACCGCGCCCGCGCCATCGTGCCCGGGCTGGCCGCCGCCACCGAGGCGGATTTCGACACCGAATGGCTCGATGCGGTGCTCTCCGTCGCCGTGGTGGACGGCGTCGAGGCGGCGGTGGCGCATGTGCGCCGGCACGGCAGCGAACATACCGACGCCATCGTCACCGAGGACGCCGACGCGGCGCGGCGCTTCATCGAGGGCATCGACAGCGCGGTGGCGATGTGGAACGCCTCGACGCAGTTCTGCGACGGCGGCGAGTTCGGCTTCGGCGCCGAGATCGGCATCGCCACCGGACGCATCCACGCGCGCGGACCGGTCGGGCTGGAGCAGTTGACCACCTTCCGCTACGTGGTGACGGGCAGCGGGCAGGTGCGGCCATGAGGCGGGGAAGCTGATCGCACCAGGACCGCATGGCGACCAGCGGCGCGCGCGCATCGGCCTGCTCGGCGGGTCGTTCAATCCGGCGCACGAAGGCCACCGGCACGTCGCCGAACTGGCGCGGCGGCGGCTGCGGCTGGACCAGGTGTGGCTGCTGGTGTCGCCGGGCAATCCGCTGAAGCCGCGCTCCGGCATGGCGCCGCTGGCGGCACGGCTGGACTCGGCGCGCAAGATCGCCGACGGACGGCGGATCGTGGCGACCGGCATCGAGGCCTCGCTCGGCACGCGCTACACCGCGGACACCCTGCACGCGCTGCGCCGGCGCTTCCCGCGCGCGCAATTCGTCTGGGTGATGGGGGCGGACAACCTCGAGCAGCTGTCGCGCTGGCGGCGCTGGCGGGACATCGCCGCCGCCATGCCGTTTGCCGTGATCCCGCGGCCCACCTACAATCACCGGGCGCTCGCCTCGCCGGCGGCGCGCGGACTGCGCGGGTCGCGACGCAACGCCTGCCTCGCCCCCGCCCTCGCCGGAATGGCGCCACCGGCCTGGGTGTTCCTGCCGGCGCCGCAGAATGCCGCTTCGGCCAGCGCAATCCGCGCCGCCCGTCCGGGACCGTGATCCGGGAGTAAACCGTCATAGCCAGCCAGCCCCCCGTACCCCCCATGCCCCCCGCCGAGCCGCCCGGCAGGAGCATAACGCCCCGCAAACGCGCCAGCCCGCGCAAACCGGCCGGCTCCACCCTGCCCGCCCCGCCCGGGACGCCGCGCAAGAAGGCGGTGGCCGCCGGGCCGGTGCGCTCGCGCGTGCAGGCACGCCAGGCCGCCGAGACGGCGCGGCTGGACGAATTGCAGAAGGTCATCGTCGACAGCCTGGACGACGACAAGGCGGAAAACATCGTCACCATCGAACTGGCCGGCCGCGCCACCTTCGCGGACCGCATGGTGGTGGCGACCGGCCTGGCCGACCGGCAGATCTCCGCCATGGCGACGCACCTGGAGAGCAAGCTGGGAGAGGCCGGGCTGAAACGGATCCAGATCGAGGGCAGCGCCGGATCGGACTGGGTGCTGATCGACGCCGGCGACATCGTCATCCACCTGTTCAAGCCGACGGCGCGCGCGATGTACGCGCTGGAACGCATGTGGGGCGCCGAACTGGACGAGGAGACGCCGCCTCCTGCCTGACCTGCGGATCATTGCCGTCGGGCGGATCGGCCGCGGGCCGGAGGCCGAGCTGACGGCGCGCTACCTCGGGCGCACGCGGCCGGCGGTGACGGTGACGGAACTGGCGGAAGGCCGCGGCAGCGCCATGGAAATCCGCCGCCGCGAGGCCGCCGCCATGCTGGCCGCGCTGCCGGCGAACGCGCTGGCGGTGGCGCTGGACCTGGACGGCGAGGCGCTGGACACCGAAAGCTTCGCCGCCCGGCTTACCCACTGGCTGGAGAGCGGACGGCCGATCTGCTTCCTGATCGGCGGCGCCGAGGGACTCGACCGCTGCGTGCTCGATCGCGCGGAGGCCAAACTGTCGCTGGGACGGCTGACCTGGCCGCATATGCTGGCCCGGGCGATGCTGGCCGAACAGATCTACCGCGCCCGCAGCCTCGCCGCGGGGCATCCCTACCACCGGGGCGGGCGCCCCTAGAGCAATGCCAGCTTGAGCGGAATCGCCCTTTGATCCGCGAGCTGGCGGAATTGCTCGCTCAAATATGGCTAGACCGATTTCAGTCTGGCTGAAATCGGTCTAGACCCCGCCCCCGGTTGTCCGACCGGCGGCATCGGGGTAGGGAGAACCTCCGCGTTCCCAGGAGAACCGCTTCATGCCAGCCATCCGTCCCGTCATGCTCGTAATCCTCGACGGCTTCGGGTGGCGGGAGGAGAAAGCCGACAACGCGATCCGGCTGGCGCGCACGCCCACCCTCGACCGGCTCTGGGCGACCTGCCCCCACGCCTTGCTGCGCACCTCCGGGCTCGATGTCGGCCTGCCCGACGGGCAAATGGGCAACTCCGAGGTCGGCCACATGAACATCGGCGCCGGCCGCGTGGTGATGCAGGAATTGCCGCGGATCAGCCAGGCCATCGCCGACGGGTCGGTGGCGAACTCCCCGGCCCTGCTGGCGCTGATCGCGGGCCTCAGGCAAAGCGGCGGCACCTGCCACCTGATGGGCCTGTGCTCGCCGGGCGGGGTGCACTCGCACCAGGACCACGCCGCCGCCCTGGCCGGCATCCTCGCCAAGGCGGGCATCCCGGTCGCGGCGCATGCCTTCATGGACGGCCGCGACACGCCGCCCGCTTCCGGCGGCGAGGACATCCGCCGCTTGCAGGCCGCCCTGCCGATCGGCGCCCGCATCGTCACGGTGATCGGACGCTACTACGCCATGGACCGCGACAAGCGCTGGGACCGCGTCGCCCGCGCCTACCAGGCGATGGTCGACGGCCAGGGCGACAACTTCGCCGACCCGGGCGCCGCCATGGACGCCACCTACGCCGCCGGGATCACCGACGAATTCGTCAAACCCGCGGTGATCGGCGACTACAAGGGCATGCGCGACGGCGACGGCATCCTGTGCTTCAACTTCCGCGCCGACCGGGTGCGCGAACTGCTGGGCGCGCTGACCGACCCGATCTTCGCCGGCTTCCCGCGGCCTCGCACCATCCACTTCGCCGCCACCGCCGGGATGACCCAATACAGCGACGAACTGGCCACCCGCATGGGCGCGCTGTTCCCGCCGGAAACCCTGCAGAACCTGCTCGGCCAGATCGTCGCCCGCGCCGGCCTCAAGCAACTCCGCATGGCCGAGACGGAGAAATACCCGCACGTCACCTACTTCCTGAACGGCGGCGAGGAGACCCCGAACCCGGGCGAGGACCGCATCATGGTGCCCTCCCCCAAAGTGGCGACCTACGACCTGCAGCCGGAAATGTCGGCGCCGGAACTGACCAACAAAGCCGTGGCCCAGATCGCCTCGGGCAAATACGACCTGATCGTGCTGAACTTCGCCAACGCCGACATGGTCGGCCATACCGGCAGCCTGCAGGCCGCGATCAAGGCGGTGGAAACCGTGGACACCGGCGTCGGCCGCATCCTGCAGGCGATCGAACGCCAGGGCGGCGCCCTGCTGGTGACCGCGGACCACGGCAACTGCGAACTGATGCGCGACCCGGACAACGGCGGCCCCCACACCGCCCATACTACCAACCCGGTCCCCGTCA
>CAIMEK010000392.1 GCA_903839965.1 uncultured Acetobacteraceae bacterium
AGATTGAATATTGGAGATGTTGGGGTGAACGGGACGTGGCGGATGCGGGGCGTAGGCCCCGCCAGTCACGGTCCGGCGGCAGGAATCTGTGCACCAAACCGCTGAACAATTCGGCTTCGGGGCAGGCTGCGGCGAAGGCGATGCAGACCTGTGTGGCGGTCTCGATGTTGCGCGCCGCGATCTGGATCAGGCGCATCTGTAGGGTTTTGAATTGGGCGATGGCGAGCGGCGGCGTCTTGGGGATGGCGTCGCGGACGGCCAGCAACACCCAGTAGGCGGCGGTTTGCAGCACGAGCCGCACCTGGTTGGCGAGCGGCAACTGGTGCGGTCGGAGGCAAGCTCGGTCTTGTGCAGCGAGCCGCTTTCGGCACGCAAGCGCGTGCCTGTCGCGGGCTTGATCAGGTTCCCCGCTTGGCCGCGGGCACAGTACATCGTGGCGTAAAACCATTCGGCTATGCCGGCGGGTAGGTTGGTCACAACGTAGCGGATGTCCATTCCCTTGGGCGTGGCCTCGATGCGGGCAGCGATGCGGCGCTCGCATTTCCAGGATTGGGCGCCAGAGCGGGTCTCGGCGTCGCGGCGGACGACTTCCGCCTGCGCCTCGGCGCGATGCCCCCCGCACGTCGTCGGCGATCGGTTCCACCATCCGGTCGAGCACGGCGTTGCCGGACAAGCCGAAGATGTAGTCCAACCCGTGGGCCTCGCACCACGTCATCACCTCGGGACGGCCGTAATGGCTGTCACCGCGAATGGTCAGGCGCGTGTCGGGCCAATGGAGGCGAATGCGGTGCACCACGCGCCGCAAGTGGCCGCGGATCTCCTCGCCGCCCGGCATCTTGCCCGGCCGCAGCAGCACCGCCACCGGGCGCGCGGTTGCCGTGTCGTAGACGTGGAGCGGCAAGAAGCAACGCTCGTCGTAATGCGCGTTGAACAGCGCAAGCTGCTGGTTGCCGTGCACGACATCGCAGGTGTCGTCGATGTCCAGCGTGACGGCGGCAGGCGGCGGGCATAGCTGGCGCAGTAGAGGTCGACCATGGCGTAGCTCATGCGCACCACTTCGCGCAGGGTGGGCGCGTTTTCCCAGCGCGACACCGTCGGTTGCGAACACAGATCATCGCCACTGTCCGGCAGGCGGCCGCACGCCAGCTTGAGCCCGGGATCAGTGCGCAGGTGATCGAGATCGTCGGCGTCTTCGTAGCCGCAGGCGATCGCAAGAATGCGGGCGCGCAGAATGTCGTCGACGCCGTGCGTCACCAATCGCGGATTGCGCCGGTCTGCGATCTAGCGCGCCAGCGTCTGCGCAGCAGCAACACGCCACCGTCCGAGGTGATGCGTCCACCGTCGAAAGCACCAACCAGCTTCTTGCGCCCGACGGCTGAAAAGCTAAACGGCAAGATCATATCGTCGGACATGGCGGGTGTGGCTCGTGCATGCGCGTAGACAGGATGGCTTTGGCACCCAATCCTTGAACGCAATCAGTACGTTACGCGACACCCGCCAGCGAATCCCTGCCATGCCGTGAATAAGA
>CAIMEK010000393.1 GCA_903839965.1 uncultured Acetobacteraceae bacterium
ACATGGCGGGACGCCGGCTCGTCGAACGTCGAGGAAACAACCTCGCCGTTCACCGAGCGCTTCATGTCGGTGACTTCCTCCGGCCGCTCGTCGATGAGCAGCACGATCAGATAGACCTCCGGGTGGTTGGCGGCGATGGCATGGGCGATGTTCTGCAGCATCACCGTCTTGCCGGTGCGCGGCGGCGAGACGATCAGCGCGCGCTGGCCCATGCCGATTGGCGCGATCAGGTCGATCACCCGCGGGGTCAGGTCCTTGGTGGGGCCCTTCGCGACCGACACGAAGTTCTCCATCTCCATCTTGAGCCGGCGATCGGGATAGAGCGGCGTCAGGTTGTCGAAGTTGATCCGATGGCGAACCGCCTCGGGCAACTCGAAGTTGATGGTGTTGACCTTGAGCAGGGCGAAATAGCGCTCGCCGTCCTTGGGCGCGCGGATCTGCCCTTCCACCGTATCGCCGGTGCGCAGGCCGAAGCGGCGCACCTGGGCGGGGCTGATATAGATGTCGTCGGGCCCGGGCAGGTAGTTGGACTCGGCGCTGCGCAAGAAGCCGAAGCCGTCCGGCAGGATTTCGAGCGTGCCGGCGCCATGGATGGCCTGCTCGTTCTCCGCCAGGTTCTTCAGGATTGCGAATAGCATGTCCTGCTTGCGCAGCGACGATGCGTTCTCGATCTGCAGCGATTCGGCAAAGCTCAGCAGGTCTGCCGGAGACTTGGCCTTGAGTTCGGCGAGGTGCATCGGGACGCCTCGATGTTCGATAGGTCGGGTGGGGAGGAACAGGAACAGGAGCCACGGGCGCGGAGGGCGTCGTGATGCTCGCTTGCCGGAGCCGTCCGAACGGGGTCAGTCGACCGCGTCCGAAGGAAAACCGGCCCTGTCCCGCTAAGGAGGGAAGAAGGGCGGACAGAAGAGCGCAGTCGCGTGAAGCGCTGCGGCACACCCGGCCAAGCTAGGTGGGCAATGGCCCCGCGTCAACCCGCAGGTAAGCGGAAATCGCCGTCGCTCAAGCGGTATTCAGTCCTTTCGCCGGCGTTGCAACACCATCTGCTTCTGCGGCTCGGGCTGTGGGACGAAGCCGAAGGTGGCGTACAGCCCGTGCGCGTCGCGCGTGGAGAGCGTCCAGGTCGCCACGCCGCTGAGTTCGGGATGGTCGAGCATCGCCGCCACCAGCGCCCGCCCCAGCCCATGGCCGCGCCAGGCCGGCAGCACAAAAACGTCCACCAGGTGGGCGCGCAGCCCGTAATCGGTCATTGCCCGGGCAAACCCAATCTGGGCCCCGTCCGGTCCGTACAGCCCGAGGCACAGGCTGTGCGCCACCGCCCGTTCGAACGCCGCCCGGCCGCGCCCGAGCGCCCAGTAGCTCTCCTCCGCCAGGTAGCGGTGCACCACGTCGAGATCGAGCCGGGCCGGATCGTCGCTGAGGGCGACCCCCCCGGGCAGGTCGCGCTGGAAGTCCATCAGAACGGCTTCACCATGACCATGATGACAATGACGATCATCAGCACCGTCGGCACCTCGTTGGCGACCCGGTAGAACCGCTCTGAGTGCTGGTTGCGGTCCTCCAGGAAGCCGCGGCGCCAGGGAACCGTGGCGTGGTGGAACCCGGTGAGCAGAATCACGGCAAGCAGCTTCACGAGCCACCAGCCGTCGCTCCAGTGGATCATCCCCGGGGTCAGCATCAGCAGGATGCCGAACAACCAGGTGAAGAACATGGCGGGCACCATGATCTGCCGGTACAGCCGCCCCTCCATGACCTTCATGCGCTCGCTCTCGGCGCTGCCCGGCGTTATCATCGTGTGGTAAACGAACAGCCGCGGCAGGTAGAACAGCCCAGCCATCCAGGCGATCAGGCCGATGATGTGGAGCGCCTTGAGCCAGGGATAGATGAAGCCAAGGGCGTGAATCGTCATGCTGGCCTCCGTCGTGCCGCGGCGAATAGTACCGGCAGATCGAACATCGAATGAAATATTGCCGCGCCGGCCGCGCGCAGTGCTGCACCGTCGGAATTCGGAGCGAAGCCCAGGCAATCCATGCCCGCCGCCGCAGCTCCACGGGCCCCAGGCACGCTGTCCTCGACGACGATGCATTCGCCCGGAGCCACGCCCTCGGCAGCGGCGGCAGCCAGGAACAGGTCGGGTGCCGGCTTGCCCTGGGCGACGTCGAGATGGCTGTGCACCCGCCTGGCAACCGCCTGGGCAAGGCCAATGCGGGCGAACTTGGCGTCCATCTCCTCATGCGAGGAATTCGACGCCACCCGCCACGGGAGCCCCAGCGCAGTCACCGCGGCCAGCGTTTCCAACGCCCCGGGGATCGGTTCCGCCTCCACGCTCAGCGTCTCCACCAGTCGCCGCACCAGGGTCCGATTCCAGTCGTCCGGCAGCTTGCGGCCGAGCTGCGCCTCGATCATCGGCACCATGTCGGTAAAGGTCATGCCAAGGAACAGCCGGTCGGAGTCCTCGGCGGTCATCGGCCAACCCTCGGCGGTGAGTTCGGCTGCCACTACCCGGCTGGAAACCGGCTCGCTGTCGACCAGCACCCCATCGCAGTCGAAAATCACCAGCCGCAATTCGGCTTGGCGGGTGCGCATCAGGTCTTCAGGACTCACCGGGAGCGTCTCCGTTCGCGAGGGTCGGCAAGGGCAAACGGACACTCCGAATGCGGGCCCGGGCAGGTCCGGCCGCCCACCGGGCTGCAGGTGCCGGGACCGAATCCGCGCATCCGCCGCACCAGCCCGGCCAGGGCCGCGATGAAAGCCGGGTCGGCATTCGGCGCCGGCGCCCGGAAGTACTGCACCACCCCGAGCCGCGCCGCCAGTTCCTTGTAGTCGATATCCAGTTCGACCAGCGTCTCGACATGCTCGGAGGTGAAGCCGATCGGCACCACCAGCACGGCGACCCGGTCGCGTGCGGCACGTTCGATTTCGGCTTCCGTGGACGGCCCGATCCATTGCTGCGGCGTGACGCGCGACTGGTAACACGTAACGTGGTCGAGGTCGGGAATGCCAAGGCGCTGCACCACGCTAGCAACGCTGCGCTCGACCTGAAACTGGTAAGGATCGCCGCTATCGATGATAACCTGCGGCAGTCCATGCGCCGAGAACAGAATGCGCAGCGGCTGGCTCGCCGGCAGCGCCGCGCGGGCTTCCTGCCAGCAGCGTCGCACAATGGCGCTGACGGCATCGATGAAGCCGTCGTCGCCGTAGTAGCAGCACAGCGTGGTGATGGGCTTCATCAACCCGGCCCGGCTGGCCGCCTTGCGCCACGCGGTCAGGCTGCTGGCGGTGGTGGTGGTGGAATACTGCGGGTAAAGCGGCAGCAGCACCACTTCGTCCGGGTCCCAGTCCACCACCGCGGTTACCGCTTCCTCGCTCAGCGGATGCCAGTAACGCATGGCGATGAAGCAGCGCGCCTCGAACTCCGGCAATGCGGCTTCCAACGCGCGCGCCTGTGCCTCGGTGTACTGCAGCAATGGCGAACGCCCGCCAAGATGGGCATAATTCGCCATCGCCGGCCGCACCCGGCGCAAGGCGATGAAACGTGCCAGTAATTGCCTGAGCAGCGCGTTCATCCGCAGGATGGCCGGGTCGGTAAACAGGTTCACCAGGAAGGGACGGATACTTTCCGGCCGGTCCGGGCCCCCCAGGTTGAACAGCACGATGGCAATACGCGGCCTGGTCATCGGCGATAGGTGGCGCCCCGGCTTACAACGTCAAGCCGCCCGGACCCGCGCCACCAACGCAGCGACGTGCTCCAGCGGCGTCTGCGGCATGATGCCGTGGCCAAGATTGAATATGAACGGCCGCCCACGCATGGCTGCCAGGATGGCGTCGGTTTCCCGCAGCATCGCCGCGCCGCCGGCCGCCAGGGCCAGCGGGTCGAGGTTGCCCTGGATCGCCACCAGCCCCGGCACTTCACGGACAGCGAAGCCCGGATCCGTCGATGTGTCGATGCCAACTCCCTGCACGCCCGTCGACCCCACGAATTCCGCCAGCATCAGCCCGGCCTGACGCGCGAATCCGATCACCGGAACCTGCGGATGCCGCGCCCGGACCGCCGCCACGATACGAGCTGTCGGCACAATGACATGGCGGCGGAACAACGACGGCGCCAGCACGCCCGCCCAGGAATCGAACAGCATCACCGCCTCGGCGCCGGCCTCGATCTGCGCGCAGAAATAGGCGATGGTCTGTTCGGTCAGCAGGTCGATCAACGCCGTGAACAACGCTGGATCGCTCCAGGCCATCCGACGCACCTGATCCCATTCCTTCGATCCGCGGCCCTGCACCATGTAGCAGGCCACCGTGAACGGGGCGCCGGCAAAGCCGATCAGCGTCGCCCCGCCTACTTCGACGCGCAACCCGCGCAGCACCTCCAGCACAGGGCCAATCGCCGTCGCCACCGCCTGCGGCCGCAGCGCCCGCAGCCCGGCCGCATCGCGGATCGGTTGCAGCAACGGTCCCTCGCCCTCGGCGTAACGCAATTCCTGGCCCAGCGCCCATGGCAGCAACAGGATATCGCTGAACAGGATCGCCGCATCGAAGCCGAAGCGGCGCAACGGCTGCAACGTCACTTCCCGGGCAAGCGCCGGGGTGGTGCACAGTTCGATGAACCCGCCGGCCTGCGCCCGCGTGGCACGATACTCGGGCAGGTAGCGTCCGGCCTGGCGCATCAACCAGACCGGCGGTGGCCATACCGCTTCGCCGGCCAAGGCTCGCAACAAAGTTTTCGCCATGCCACCGTTCCGTCGGTTTCGACCGATGCTTTCATAAAGGCTAAGAAAAAAGAAACTTGATGGAGTCTTTAGATGGGCCTGTGAAACACGGGGTACCCCTCACGAGATTGTTACCCCTGTTCTCATCCACACGCAGTGTGTCTGCCAACGGCCTTGTTCCAAAGCTGATTCCGCGGCTGTCCCCGTCCTGTGCACAGTTTGGTTGCGATTGCAGGCCGGTGCGTGATTCGGAAGGGTTATCCCGGCTTGTGTGGTGGCGACCCGGTCAGGGCATTTTTCATCCCCGTGATTCCAAGTTATCCTCCGCCCCATGCCCAACCGCATGAACCTGCACCTGGTATCCGACGCAACCGGCGAGACGCTGAATTCGATCGCCCGTGCAACGGTGTCGCAATTCGAGCACGCTAGCATCGTCTACCATCGCTGGAGCCTGGTCCGCACCCGGTTCCAGTTGCACCGGGTTCTGGAGGGCATCGAGGCCGAGCCCGGGCCGGTGCTGTCCACCCTGGTCGAAAAGGGCATGCGCGCCGAGCTGGAGGCGTTTTGCCTGCGCGTCGGCCTACCTGTGCTGAACGTGCTCGATCCGGTCATGACCATGTTCCAGGAGCAGTTTGGCCAGAAGGCCGCGGCGCGCCCGGGACGGCAGTACGTGCTGGACGCTGACTATTTCCGCCGCATCGATGCCATGCATTACGTACTGGCACATGACGACGGTCAGGCGCAGGCCGGTATTGCCGAGGCCGATGTAGTGCTGGTTGGGGTTTCTCGCTCGTCGAAGACGCCCACCTCGTTCTACCTGGCCAATCGTGGCATCAAGGCAGCGAATATCCCGCTGGTGCCGGGGCTGGCTGATCCGCCGGGGTTGGATGACCCGCTCTGCCCGACCATCGGGCTGACCATCGACGCGGAATCGCTTATCGAAATTCGTCGGCATCGACTGAATATGATCGGCACCGGTGGGGCCGGCGCGTCGCGTAAAGACTCCGGCGAGTATATCGACCTTGAATCGGTGAAAGCCGAGTTGCTGTGGGCACGGCGGATGTGTGCCAAGCGGAGCTGGCCGGTGATCGACGTTACCCGACGCTCGATCGAGGAAACTGCCGCCACAGTGCTGCAACTCATGGAGGCATGGCACGAACGCCGCCGCAAGGCCGGTGCGGCCTCGCCGGAAGCACCGCTTCCTACGCCCCTGCCGTGAGCCTGCAGGCGGCAGCGCCACGGCTAGTGCTGGCAAGTGGTTCGGTGTCCCGCCGGGCGCTGCTGGCGTCGGCCGGACTGGAATTCAGAATTGTGCCGGCGGATGTCGATGAGGCAGCCCTGAAGCTTCAGGCCCGTGCGGACGGTCTCGATGCGACCGCAACGGCGCTGCTGCTGGCTAATGCAAAAGCGCTCTCGGTGGTGGCGAGCGAACCGCAAGCTCTGGTCATTGGCTGCGACCAGTTGCTGGTTTGCGAGGACCGCTGGTTCGACAAACCGGGCAGTCCCCGGGAAGCTCGGACGCATCTGTGTGCATTGCGCGGACGCACCCATCGCCTGGTGACCGCCGCGGTGTGCCGACGCGGCGAGCGCCGCCTGTGGCAGACGGTGGCCGCCCCGACGCTCATCATGCGCGATTTCTCCGACGCATTTCTTGCAGCCTACCTCATCGTGGAAGCGGAGCATCTGACCGCAACGGTAGGGGCCTATCGTCTGGAAGGACCCGGCATGCACCTGTTTGCCGCCATCGAAGGCGAGTACGCGGCTATCCTCGGTTTGCCGCTGCTCGAACTGCTGGATTTTCTCCGCGGCTACGGGCTGCTCGTGGCCTGAAATTGGTCTAATAGTTACGATGATAATCGGTCATTGTGGCCGGTCCAATCGTCGGTCATTGTCCGATCATGCAACAAAACAGCCCCAGCGAGTTCACCCGGGTTAAGCGTGCGCCCACCCGCGGTGCCTACGATATAGCAACGATCCACGGCATTCTTGATGCAGGAACCGTCTGTCACATCGGTCATATCGTCGATGGGAGGCCGGTGGTAATCCCGACCTTCTACTGGCGACACGAGGACCGGGTTTACTGGCACGGCAGTACTGCCAGCCGGATGATCAAGACCATTCTCGCCGGCGGCAAGGTTTGCCTGACCGTGACGCTGCTCGATGCCTGGGTGCTGGCTCGGACGTCGTTCCACCACTCCGCGAACTATCGGTCGGTGCTATGTTTTGGTCGGCCGGTCCTGGTGGACGATCCGGAGGAAAAACTGGCAGCAATGAGGGGATTCGTGGAGCGGCTGTTCCCGGGGCGGTGGGACACGCTGCGTCCGCCGAACGCACAGGAAATCAAGGCAACGGCCATCTTGTCGATGCCGCTTATCGAAGCCTCGGCGAAGATCCGCACCGGTGGGCCGATCGACGACAAGGAAGATATGGATTGGCCGGTCTGGGCGGGCCTGTTGCCGCTGCGCACGGTGGCCGATCCGCCGATTGCGGACGCCGGCCTTGCCGTCGGCCACGCACCGCCCGCGACACCGACCTGATCGACTTCACTACCGGCCGCGCCCAGCTGCCCGTCGCAAGCGGGCCCGTGGCGGCGGCGCGGTGGCATCCAGCACCGAATGCAGCACCGCCACCGTCTCCGGCGGCAGGTGCCGGATGGACTGCGCCAACCGATTGGCCAACGCCGTCTGCTCCGGCGTAAGACCGGCGGTGTCGACCACGATGCGGGGGTGCGAGAGGCGGGCAAGTTGGGCCAGTTCGTCGGCCCCGTCCCAGATCAGGCCGAACACTTCGCAGACCTGATGCACGAGTCCGGCGCTCGGCGCACCCCGATGGCCGTGCTCCAGCGCCGAGAGATAAGCCGAGGATACCTGCAACTGGGTTGCGAGATGCTGCAGGCTCATGCCTCGTTCGGCCCGAAGCGCCCGTAGCCGCGCGCCGAAGGGAGTCATCCGGTCAGCGCGCCCGTCGCAGCAGTACGCGAACCGCGCCCGTGTTGGCTACGTGCGGATGGGTGGCGGCCAGCACGATCGGGCGCAGGCTTGGCAGGTTCAGCCATAGCGGCAATTCGCGGCGCAGCACGCCGCCGGCCTGCCCGGTGCCGCGACCGGTAATCACTTCGACGCAGCGCACGCCGTCCGCGTAGGCCGAATGCAGAAAGCTGTGCAATGCATGGAAAGCCGGCTCGGTGGTGCGGCCATGCAGGTCGAGCGTACGCGATGGAAACAGCTTGCCGGACCGAAAACGGTTCCAACTGGCGCTATCCAGACCACCGGGGGGGTCGCCAACGGCGACGGCCTGGGCCGGCGCGGCGCGGCGCCGGGAGCGCGGCATGGGAGGCGGTTGCTTGATCCCTTCCGGCAACGGCGGAGCGTCAGGGGGTGGCGACACAGCGCGGCCCTGCAGCGGCCGGATCTGCCGCACATAGGCAGCCCAATCGCTGCTTTCCTGTTCGGTCAGTGCCGTGCGGCGGCGGGCGGACACCGTTGATCCGACAAAAACGGGGACGACGTTATCATTTGTCCAGGACTACAGGGCGCCGGCTTTGTCGGCAACACCGACGCGCCGACGGTGGGGCTATGTCCTAAGGGCGGCTGAGCAGGGTTACGATCCCATCGAGTTGGTCAAGCGAGCGGTAATGGATGCGCACGCTGCCGCCTTTGCCGTCGAAACCGATTTCGACCTTGAGGCCAAGCTGCTCGGAGAGGCTGGCTTCCAACGCCACGGTTTCAGGGTCCTTGTTGCGCGTCCGCGTGCTGGGCTGAGAGGCGCCGGCTCGTCGGGTTGCAAGCGCCTCGGTCTCGCGCACGCTGAGGCCGCGGGCAATGATGGACAGGGCCGCGGCCACCGGATCCGGATGACTGAGCAACGCACGAGCGTGGCCGGCTGTCAGGGCGCCTTTGCGGACCTCTCCCTGAACAGAAAGGGGAAGGTTCAGCAGTCGCAGCGTGTTGGCGACGTGACTGCGGGACTTGCCGACGGCATCGGCGAGCTGTTCCTGGGTCAGACCGAACTCTTCGAGCAATCGGTGGAAGCCTTCGGCTTCCTCGATGGCGTTCAGGTCCTGGCGCTGCAGGTTCTCGACCAGGGCTGCCGCCATGGCGTCGGGGTCGGTGAGATCGCGCACCAGGGCTGGTACTTCGTGCAAACCGGCGGCCTGGGCGGCCCGCCAGCGACGTTCGCCGGCGACGATCTGGAAGTGGCCTGGTGAGTCTGGGTCCGGCCGGGCCAGCAGGGGCTGCAGGATGCCGCGGGCGCGCACCGATGCGATGAGCTCGGTGAGCGATTCAGGCGTGATCGGTCCGCGCGGCTGGAAATGACCCGGAGTCAGCAATTCCACTGGGATGGGACGTGGGCCGGCGGCTTCTCCGGCCGTCTCGGGCGGTGGGTCGCCGAGCAGGGCGGCCAGGCCACGGCCCAGGCGCTGGCTGGCGTCCTTGCGGCTCATGACACGCGCACCTGGCGACGTTCGCGACGAAGGAGCTCTCCCGCGAGCTTCACGTAAGCCTGGGCCCCTGGGGAGCGCAGGTCGTAGAGGATCACTGGCTTGCCGTGGCTCGGCGCCTCGGCAACGCGGATGTTGCGGGGGATGACCGTTTCGTACACCCGGTCGCCGAAGAACCCGCGCGCATCGGCAGCCACCATATCGGACAGGTTGTTTCTTCGGTCGAACATGGTCAGCACAATTCCTTGCAGGCGGAGAGCGGGATTGAGGCGACGCCGGACGAGTTCGATGGTGCTCATGGTCTGGCTGATGCCCTCCAGCGCGAAAAACTCGCATTGCAGCGGCACGAGGACGGCATCGGCTGCGACCAGGCCATTGAGGGTCAGCAGGGTGAGGCTGGGCGGGCAGTCGATCAGTACATAGTCATATCGGGACGTAGCGTCGCCTTCCCGCAACACGTCGCGAAGGCGGTATTCACGCCGCTCTTCGCCGACCAGTTCAATCTCGGCGCCGACGAGGTTTTCGTCAGCCGCAACAATCGAGAGATTGTGAATAAAGGTGGGCCGAATGACATCGGCCGGCAGGCTTTCCCGGGTCAGCAGGGCGTAGGTGCCATTCGTCCGGTCATTGCGGGCTAGCCCAAGGCTGGTAGACGCGTTGCCCTGTGGATCGAGGTCGATGAGCAGGATCGAGAGGCCCGAGGCGGCCAGGGCGGTGGCAAGGTTGACGGCGGTCGTTGTTTTGCCGACGCCGCCTTTCTGGTTGGCGATGGCAAGAATGCAACGCGGGCGAGCCGGCGGCGTGGCGGCAGGGGAAGGTTGCGGCTCAGTGGTTGAGTTGGACAGGGCCAATCTCACTGATACAGAGAATGGTGGCGAGCGGGTCGGTGCGGCTGGGCATGCTCAGAATACGCATGTGCCATTGAGCGGCGGCGGCGGTCAATTCGTCTTCCACACCGCGTCCTTTGGGAAACAGGCATGTCCCTCCGGCAACGAGCAATGGGGTCGCCCAGCGAAGCAGAGTGTCGAGTGGAGCAACCGCCCGGGCGGTGATGAGGCACGCGGGGGGGAGAGTTGCCGCTTCGATTCGGGTCGTGTGGACTGTCACTGGTGCGCTGGTGAGCCGGCCGGCCTCGCGCAGAAACGCGGCCTTGCGGTGGTCGGCCTCGATGAGGTCGAACGGAATGCCGGTCGCAATCGCGAGCGCCAGTCCCGGAAACCCCGCGCCGGAGCCGAGATCGATGGCGCGATCGGTTCCGGCGGGGATCAGCGCTGCGAGCTGCAAGCTATCGGCGATATGGCGGGTCCAGACCGCCTCGACGTCGCGCGATGAAATCAGGTTGATGGTCCGTTGCCAGTGCAACAGCAACTCGACATAATTGCCAAGTCGATCCATTGTTTCACGTGAAACACCATCGAAGGTCGGCCGGAAATGTTTCACGTGAAACACGAGCCCTTGCCGCGGAGGTGCGCCATGAGTGCCGCCATGGCGCCGGGCGTCATTCCCTGGAGCCGTGCCGCGGCGCCGAGGCTGCCCGGCCGCACGGCCAGAAGCTTCTCGCGCACCTCCGTCGAAAGGCCGCCGATCTTCGCATAGTCAAGGTCGCTGCCGAGCACGACACTTTCCTCGCGCCGAAATGCCCTGATATCGGCTTCCTGGCGCGGCAAGTAGGCAGCATAAAGCGACTCGACTTCCAGATGCGCGCGAACCCGCGGCGAAAGTCCGCGAAGCCAGGGAAACAGGTCTTCGATAATGCCCGGGGGAACCAGCGAATTGCCAAGCAGATCGAGCACGGTGCGCGGTTGGCCGTCCGCCCGCACCGTCGCGCCAAGCCGCTGCAAGGCGGCACTTCCCACGGTCTCGAAGCTTGCCCGCGCTACGGCCGTGTCCACTGCCACCCGGTAGGCGGAAAACGCCGCTGCCCGGCGGCCGCCAACGCACCCCCACGTCATGCCGAGCTTGGTAAGACGCAAATCCGCGTTATCCGCCCGCAGCGAAAGTCGATATTCGGCACGCGAGGTGAACATGCGGTACGGCTCGGTAACGCCCTGCGTCGTCAGGTCATCGACCAGAACGCCCATGTAAGCGTCGGCCCGGTCCAGCGATAGCGGGGCGCCTCCCGAAGCGCGCCGCGCAGCATTGACGCCGGCCAACAGCCCTTGCGCTGCGGCTTCCTCGTATCCGGTAGTACCGTTCACTTGGCCGGCGAGAAACAAACCAGGTGCCGCCGTGAGTTCCAGAGAGGCACTGAGGGCCCGCGGGTCCACATAATCGTACTCGACGGCGTAACCGGGCCGCAGCATGCGCGCATGCTCTAGCCCCGGAATGGTGGCCAGCAGCGCCTGCTGCACAATAGCGGGGAGGCTGGTGGAGATGCCGTTCGGATAGACGGTCGGATCGTCCAGCCCCTCCGGCTCCAGGAAAATCTGGTGCTTATCGCGCCCGGCGAATCGCACCACCTTGTCTTCTATCGAAGGGCAGTAGCGCGGGCCGCGGCCGGACAAACCCCCACCGTAGACGGCTGAACTGGTCAGGTTGGCCCGGATGATGTCGTGCGTGGCCGGCGTGGTCGCGGTCAGGCGGCAACTGATCTGTGGATTGACGATCCGCTTGGTGAGCACGCTGAACGGCTCGGGGTTCGCGTCCCCCGGATCCGGCGCCAGCCCCTCCCAGTCAATCGATCGACGATCCAGGCGAGGCGGTGTTCCGGTCTTGAGCCGGCCGAGTGGGAGCCGCAGGCGCGTCAGGGCGGCCGCAAGGCCCACCGAAGGGGCTTCCCCCACGCGGCCGGCGGGCGTGGTTTCCAACCCGACATGGATAACGCCACGCAGGAAGGTGCCGGCAGTCAGCACCGCCGCGCCGCACGCGATGCGCGATCCGTCCGCACAGATTACCGCTGCCAACCGCCCGTCCGTGCCGAACGCCACGTCCTCCACCGAGGCCGCCCGCAACTCGAGGCTGGTCTGTTCGTCAAGCAACATCCGCATGGCCCGCCGGTAGAGCGCCCGGTCGGTCTGCGCGCGCGGCCCACGTACCGCCGGGCCCTTCCTGCGATTGAGCAGCTTGAAATGGATGCCGGCGAGATCGGCCGCCCGGCCCATCAGCCCATCCAGGGCATCGATCTCGCGGACAAGATGGCCTTTGCCGATACCGCCGATCGCCGGATTGCATGACATCTCGCCAATCGTCGCCAATCCATGCGTGACCAACAGGGTGCGGGCGCCCATGCGTGCGGCGGCAGCAGCGGCCTCGCAGCCCGCATGGCCGCCGCCAATGACCACCACATCGAAACGCTCGTCCACAGCGGTTCTCCCGGAGATCAGCCGCCCGACGCGACCGCCTCACTTCCCTATACAGAACTGCCCGAACACGGAATCAAGAATGTCCTCGACGCCGACCTGGCCGGTCACGCGGCCGATGGCCCGCAGGGCCAGCCGCATGTCCTCGCCGCGAAGTTCGGGCAACGCA
>CAIMEK010000394.1 GCA_903839965.1 uncultured Acetobacteraceae bacterium
CGCTGGTGATCTTCGGCGGCCAGGGCGACGACACGATCACGGGCGGTTCCGGCGCCGACGTCATCTTCGGCGACCGCGGCCGGGTGCAGTACCTGAACGGCGTCGTCGCGGGGACCGTGCTGGGCAACGGCGGTCCGGGCGACATCGCCGACGGCGTCATCCGGGACCCCGCTGAATTCGCCGCCGTGGATCCGGCGGTGGGTGGCCACGACGTCATCGACGGCGGGGGCGGCGGCAACTTCATCTTCGGCGGCGCGGGGGCCGACACCCTCACCACGACGGCGGACGCCGGCGCGGACTTCCTCCTCGGCGACAACGGGCGCATCGTCCTGAGCGGCGGCGTCCCCAGCCTCGTGGAGACGACCGATCCCACCTTCGGCGGCGACGACACGCTCCTGGCGGGCGACGGCGACAATGTGGTGCTGGGCGGCGCCGGGGCCGACCACCTCGCTTGCGGCGGCGGCAACGACATCGTGATCGGCGACTTTGCGGACCTCGCGTTCGCCGGGCGCGCCGGGCCGGTGCGGATCGACAGCGTCGCCACGGCCGTGGACGGCAGCGACACCATCGACGCCGGCGAGGGGAACAACATCGTGTTCGGCGGCGGCGGGGGGGATGCGATTGTGACCGGTGCCGGCCGCGACCTCGTCCTGGGCGACCACGGCTCCGCCCTGTTCGCGGGCGGCCGCATTTCCCAGTTGTCGAGCACGCTGCCCGGGATCGGCGGCAACGACTCCATCCACCCCGGCAACGGCAGCGACGTGGTGTTCGGCGGCGCGGGCAGCGATGAGATCGCCGATGGCGCCGATGCGTCGCCGGACAGCCTGGCCGGCGACAACGCGACGGCGTATTTCGACCGCGCGGGCACGATCACGCGGCTCGAGAGCACCTTTGCCGGCATCGGCGGCGGCGACTCGATCCTCTCCCACGGCGGCTCCGACGCCCTCCTCGGCGGGCCGGGTGGCGACCGCCTGGAGGACAGCGGTTGCGGCGACGTGGTGCTGGGCGACAATGGCGTCATCCTCTATCAGGGCGGGATACCGATCAGCGGGCAGACGACCTCGCCGGAGATCGGGGGCAACGATGTGATCTCGGTGGCCGGAGGCGGCAGTGCCGTGCTGGGCGGCGCCGGCGCCGACACGATCACGGTGGGCGGCGGGGGCAACGGCGTGCTGGGCGACGACGGGCTCATTCGCATCGGCGGCGGCCAGGCGACCTTCGTGCTGTGCACCGATCCGGGCGTCGGCGGAGCCGATCACATCACCGGCGGCAACGGGCGCGACACGATCTTCGGCGGGGGCGGCGCCGACGTCATCGACGGCGGCGGCGGCGACGACCTGCTGTTCGGCGACTTCGGCCAGTACCAGCCGGGCGGAGCCGAGCCCGCGAAGTCCCTCTTCGCGGACCGGGGCGGCAACGACACGATCTACGGCGGCGGCGGCGACGACTACATCGTCGGCGGCCCGGGCAACGACCGGATCTACGGGGGGGCCGGCGACGACGACCTCATCGGCGGCAGCAACGTC
>CAIMEK010000395.1 GCA_903839965.1 uncultured Acetobacteraceae bacterium
AGCGACAGCATGACGCTGGCGCCGCGGTCCTTGAAGCTGCCGGTGGGCATGAACCACTCGCACTTGAGCAGCACGTCAACCCCGCCCAGCCGGCGCGCCAGCAGCGGGGTGCAGCCTTCCCCCATGGTGATCGGCGCGTCGCAGGCGAGCGGGAAGGCGGCGCGGTAGCGCCACAGGCTGCGCGTGGTGGTGTCGATGCGGTCGCGCCCGATGCCGGGCAGCGAGGTCAGCAACAGCGGTTCGCGCGCGTCGCCGCACCAGCGCGGCTCGTCGATCGGCCAGGTGCGGCCGGTGTGGGGATCGAGATATGCGACGCTCATGGGCTTCCGCCTCCCCGGGAGGGATGCAGGCTCGCGCCGCTGTGCCCGGCTTGCAAGCCCACCGCAGGTCTGCCTACAAGCCCGCCATGATCAGTTCCGCCGACGCCGACGCGGTGGTCATCGGTGCGGGGTTTTTCGGCTGCCACGTGGCGCTGCGGCTGCGCCGGCTGGGCATGGGCCGCGTCATCGTGGTGGACCGCGAGGCCGGCCTGCTGCGCCGGGCGTCCTACGTCAACCAGGCGCGGGTGCACAACGGCTACCATTACCCCCGCTCGCTCGGCACCGCCGTGCGTTCACGACGGAATTTCGTGCGCTTCTGCACCGACCATCCGTTTGCCATCGCCGACGGGTTCGAGAAGATCTACGCCATCGCCCGGCAGTCCCATGTCAGTCCGTCGCAGTTCGTCGCCTTCTGCGGCGAGATCGGGGCGCCGTGCCGCGAGAGCCCCTCGCACCTGCGGCGCCTGTTCGACACCGACCTGATCGAGTCGGCCTTCCTGACCCGCGAAGTGGCGTTCGATGCGGTGGCGCTGGCCGACGACCTGCTGGCCCGGCTGCAGGCGGCCGGCGTGGAACTGCGGCTGGGCACGTCGGCGCGGCTGGAAGCGGCCGATGCCGCCGGCGCCACGGTGCGGCTGGGCGGCGCGGCGGTGCGGGCGCGCTACCTGTTCAACTGCACCTACGCCGCGCTCGACGACGTCGGCATCCGGCTGCGCAACGTGCTGAAGAAGGAACTGACGGAAATTGCGCTGATCGAACCGGCCCCGGTGTTCGCCCATATCGGGGTGACGGTGATGGACGGGCCGTTCTTCTCCACCATGCCGTTCCCCGCGCGCGGTTGCCACTCGCTCAGCCATGTCCGCTACACCCCGCACGCGGCCTGGATCGACACCGCCGACGCGCTCACCCGCACGACGCCCCATGTCGGCGCCATGCTGCGCGACGGGGCGCGCTACATGCCCTCGCTCGCGCGCGCCCGCCCGCTCGGTTCCCTGTTCGACATCAAGGTGGTATTGCTGAGCACCGAACAGGACGACGCCCGCCCGATCCTGTTCGAGCCGTCGGCGGAAAGCGCGCGCGTCATCTCGATTCTCGGCGGCAAGATCGACAACATCTACGACGTCCTCGACGTGCTGGAGGGTCATGACTGGTCTTGAAGCCGCCGCACCACTCGGATCGGTCAGTGCGGTCATGGTGGTGGACGACGCCGCGCACGATCCCGGCGCGCTCGCCGCCTGGGGCGAGGCGCTGGCCGGGCTGTTCAGCGATGTCGAGCTGGTGGTGGTGGCCAACGGCGTGTCCGCCGAAGTGGCGCTCGCGCTGGAGGCGCAGGCGGCCGACATCCCCGACCTCACCGTGCACGTCCTCGCCGATCGCATCGACCACGACACCGCCCACCTGGTCGGGCTCGACACCGCCATCGGCGACTGGGTGCTGGTGGGCGAGCCCGATGCCGCCCGCCTCGGCGTGCTGCGCGACCTGATCGGGCGGGTGCGCGAGGGCTACCAGGTCGCCACCGCCCTGGGCGAGCCGGCGGAACGGAGCGGCTTGCTCTATGAGCGGCTGGAGCCGCTGTATTTCCGGCTCTACCGCGCGCTGTCCGGGCGCACCGTGCTGCGTCCGCCGCCGATGCTGCGGCTGTATTCGCGCGCCGCGGCGCTGTTCGTGGCCGGCTCGCCGGACGGCGAGGTGCTGCTGAAGACCGAGGTCGTCGCCGGCGGCTTCCCGGCCTTCGTCGGGCGCTATCCCGGCCTCGCCTCGGACCCTCCGCACCTGCGTACCTGGCGGGCCACCGTGTCCAAGGGGCTGCACGAACTGCTCAGCGCCTCGGCGCTGCCGCTGCGGCTGGCCTCGCTGATCGCGCTGGCGACCGGCGGGCTGAGCCTGATCTATAGCGTCTACGTGGTCGGCGTTTACCTGCTCAAGCCCGACGTGCTGGCCGGCTGGACCACGCTGTCGCTGCAGATTTCCGGCATGATGTTCCTGTTCTCGCTGCTGTTCGCGCTGATGGCCGAGTATGTGCTCGGCATCTACCGTGGCCTGTCGCCGCGCCGGCGCTACGTCATCACCCGCGAGCTGCGCAGCCCGAAGCGCCGCCATGACGGGCGGCTCAACGTGATCAACGAACTGGGTGAGTTCCAGCTCGGCATGCCCGGGCTGCCGGTGGGGGACCGATGAAGCGCGCATTGATCGGCCATACCGGGTTCGTCGGCGGCACGCTGCTGGCGGCGGGTGGCTTCACGCACGGCTTCAACAGCCGCGACTTCGCGGACATGCGCGGCGCCCGCTTCGACGAGGTGGTGTGCGCCGGCATTCCGGCGGTGAAATGGCTGGCCAACAAGGAGCCCGAGCAGGACCGGGCCGCCATCGGCGCCCTGCTGGGCGTGCTGGAAACGGTGCAGGCCGGTCGTTTCGTGCTGATTTCCACCGTCGACGTCTATCCGGACCCGTCCCGGCCGCTCGACGAGACGGCCGAACCCGACGGGGCCGCGAACCACGCCTACGGGCGGCATCGCCTTGCGGTGGAGCAGTTCGTGGCGGCGCATTTCGCCAGCCATGCGATCGTGCGGCTGCCGGCGCTGTTCGGCGAGGGGCTGAAGAAGAACGCGCTGTTCGACCTGCTGCACGACAATGCGGTGGAGCGCATCGATCCCGCCGGCGAGTTCCAGTGGTATCCCACCCGCCGGCTGCCCGGCGACCTGGTGCACATCGCCGGGGCGGGGCTGCGGGTGGTCAACCTGGTAACCGAGCCGGTGGCGATGCGCGATGTCATCGGCCGGTTTTTTCCGGCGGCGAAGCCGGCGCCCGAGAGTGCCACCCCGCCGCGCTATGGGCTGCGCACGCGCTATGCGCCGCTGTTCGGCGGCTCCCCGCCCTGGATCATGGGCCGCGCGCACGTGCTGATCGCGATGGGCGATTACATCCGCGCCGCGCGCCGCCGATGAGCGCGCTCGCCGTCTCCAACATCGCCTGGCCGGCGGAGCACGAGGACGAGGCGCTCGACCTGGCGCTGGCCTCCGGGTTCACCGCGATCGAGCTGGCGCCGATGAAGTCCTTCGGGGCGTGGGCGACAATGCAGCTTGCCGCCGTGCGCGCGGTCGCGGCCGGGCTGGCGGCGCGCGGGCTGCCGGTGGTGGCGCTGCAGGGCGTGCTGTTCGGCGTGCCCGAAGCAAAACTGTTCGGCACGGCGGAGCAGCGGATGGCGCTCAAGCGCCATCTCGGGTGCATCGCCCGCATCGCCGGGGCGTGCGGCGGCGTGCCCTGCGTGTTCGGCGCGCCGGGCGCCCGCGACCCCGGCGTGCTCGCCGCGGACGCGGCGCTGGCGCAGGCCGCCGATTTCTTCGCAGCAATGGCCCCGGCCTTCGCCGCCGAAGGCGCGTCGCTGGCCTTCGAGGCCAATCCGGCGGTCTATGGCTGTCGTTTCGCCACCCGCACGGCGGAGGCGATCGCCCTGGTGCGTCGCGTGGGCATGCCCGGCTTCGGGTTGCAGATCGATACCGGCACGATGCTGGCGAACGGCGAGGAGCCCGCTCTGCTGGCCGAGGCGGCGCCGCTCGCCGTGCACTGCCACGCCAGCGCGCCGGGGCTCGCCCCGGTTGCCGCGTATGCCGCGGCGCATGCCCCGCTGGCGGCCGCGCTCCGGGCAGCGGGCTGGGGCGGGATCGTATCGGTGGAAATGCGCAGCGTCGCCGGGTGGCGCGCCGCGCTCAGCGAGGCCGGCGCGGCGATGGGTCCGATCTGGGGCCGGTGATGACCGGTCGCGCCGCCTGGCAATTGCCTGCCTTCACCGCCTCTGTGCTCGCCCCGCGCCGGCACGGGCATGCGCTGGTCATTCCGGTCATCGACGAGGGCGATCGCCTCCGCGCCCAGCTTGCCCGCATCGCCGCGGCGGCGCCGCCGGTGGACGTGGTGATCGCCGATGGCGGCTCGACGGATGGCTCGCTGGAGCCCGAGGCGCTGCGCCGGCTCGGGGTGCGTGCGCTGCTGGTCAAGACCGGGCCGGGGCGGCTCTCGGCGCAGTTGCGCATGGCCTACGCCTGGTGCCTCGACGAGCGCTATGAGGGCATCGTCACCATGGACGGCAACGGCAAGGATGGGGTGGAAGCCGTCGCCGCCTTCGTCGCCCGGCTGCGCGACGGCGACGACTACGTGCAGGGCTCGCGCTACGTCGCCGGCGGGGTGGCCGAGAACACGCCGCTCGACCGGCACCTGGCCGGGCGGTGGCTGCATGCGCCGGTGCTCAGCCTGGCCGCGCGGCACTGGTTCACCGACACCACCAACGGGTTTCGCGCCTATTCCGCGCGCCTGCTGCTCGACCCCCGGGTGGCGCCGTTTCGCGACGTCTTCGTGCGCTACGAACTGCTGTTCTATTTAACGGTGCGGGCCGCCCGCCTGGGCTACCGGGTGCGCGAAATTCCGGTGGCGCGCCGCTATCCGGCCCGCGCGCCGGCGCCGACCAAGATCGCCGGATGGCGGGGCCGCATCGACATGCTGGGCGAGTTGTTCGGCGCGGCGCTGGGGCGCTTTGATCCGCGCTGAGCGCAGCGGCCGGGCTGGGGACGCGCCGGGGCGTGCCGCGCTCCCGCCAGCCCGCAGGCGCACCTTTCGGGCGCGTCACCCGGACGCCTGTGCGGTGCTGCTGATCGTCGCGACGGTGCTGGCGGTGAATGTGACGGCGCTGACGGGCTGGCTCGATCCCGATCCGATGCTGGTGCTGAGCGGGCTGGCCCATGCCGGCCAGGCCGGGCTGCTGCCGGGCGGGCCGGGCTGGACCGACCCGAATATCGGCACCACCACCCAGGCGCTCGGCCATTTGTCGGCGCTCGAGCTGCTGGGCGGGAAGATGCCGTGGTGGAACCCGTACAGCGGCGTCGGTCTGCCGCTGGCCGCCGCGATGCAGCCGTCCTCGCTGTTCCTGCCCTTCGTGCTGCTGCTGGCGTTCCAGAAGGGCGTGCTGTGGCTGAAGATCAGCATGCAGATCGTGGCCGGCGTGGCGACCTACGGGCTGCTTCGGCAACTCGACCTGGCCCGCCTCGCGGCGCTCGCCGGCGGCCTGATCTTTGCGATGAACGGCACCTTCGGCTGGCACGGCGCCTACGCGCCCGCGCTGCCGCCGGCGTTCCTGCCGCTCATCCTCCTCGGGGTGGAACTGGCCGTCGCCCGCGCCCGCGCCGGCCGGCCCGGCGGGGTGCTGGCGCTGGCCGCCGGGCTGGCGTGGTCGCTGTACGCCGGCTTCCCGGAAACCGCTTATGTGGACGGGCTGCTGGCCGGCGCCTGGTCGCTGCTGCGTGGGCTGGAACCGGACAGCTCCGGCCGCCGCCTCGCCGTGCTGGGGCGCGTCGCCGCCGGTGGGCTGCTCGGCCTGCTGCTGGCCGCGCCGATCCTGCTGGTGTTCGGCGAGTACATGCACAGCTCGACGATGGGCCTGCGCACCGTCGGGTTCGGCGCCTTCGCCTATCCGCCGCGCTTCACCGCCATGCCGTTCTTCCCGCATGTGTTCGGCCTGCCCAGCGGGTTGTGGGTCGAGGACCGCGAGCACGTGCTCGCCATCGTTTTCGCCCTCAACGGCGGCTGGCTCGGCCTCGCCGTTGCCTTCCTGGCCACGCTCGCCGCCCTCACGCCGGGCCGCCGGCGCCCCCTGCGCTGGCTGCTCGCCGGCTGGATCGTGGTCAGCTTCCTCAAGACCCTGGCAGTGCCGGGGGTGACGGCGCTGGTCAACCTGATCCCCGGCGCGGCGCTGATCCCGTGGTTCCGCTACGGCCCGCCGGCCTGGGAGATGGCGGCGGCGGTGCTGGCGGCGCTGGCCA
>CAIMEK010000396.1 GCA_903839965.1 uncultured Acetobacteraceae bacterium
GGCGGGCGCGGCGGGGTGGTGGGTACCTGGACCCGACACGCCGACTCGACCGCCGCCGACACTACGCTGGTCTTGCGGAAGGCGAAGGCCATGGGTTGCCTGGCGGAAGTGAAATCATGGCTCAGTAGCAGCCCGGTCTCGGCGGGTCCGACGAACAGCGTGCCGTCTTCGCTCAGCAGGTACTCCAGCAATCCCACGGCACGGTCCTGCGTGGCGCGATCCAGATAGATCAGCAGGTTACGGCAGAAGATCGCATTATAGCTTTCCGCCGCCGTGCGGAACCTGGGCGCGAAGAGATTGCCCTGCTGGAATCGCACCTGGTTCCGCACGTTGTCGTTCAGGCGCATCCCCTCCGGCGTGGCGGTGAAGTGCTCGTCCCGGAAGCCAAGGTCGCTGCCACGGAACGAGTTCCTACTGTAGACTGCCCGTTCGGCCACGGCCAGCACGCGCGCGCTGATATCGATCGCGTCGATGTGGAAACGCTCGGGCGGCATCCCGGCTGCGAGCAGCGCGATCGCCGCGGAATATGGCTCTTCGCCGGTCGAACAGGGCAGGCTCAGCACCCGCAGCACGCTGCCGGAATGGGTGGGGGCCCATTCGTCGAGCGCCAGCCGCGCCAGGGAGGTGAACGCCTCACGGTCACGGAAGAACCACGTCTCCGGCACGACCACTGCTTCGATCAGCGCCTGTAGCTCGGCCGCGGAGCTCTGCAGATAATCCCAATAAGCCTGCGCGTCTGGCAGCCGGCAGGCCAGCTGCCGGTCATCTACCGCCCGCTCGATGATCCAGGCGCCGATCGAGGCCACATCCAGTCCGATCGTCTGGCGCAGCAGGGTTCCGAATTCCGGTTGGACCATCAACTTTCCACCGGTTCCCGAAACAACATGTCGCGCAGCGCGGGCGGCAGCAGGACTTGCGGATCGACCCACTGCACCACGCCGCGCGCGTCGGCCATCACCGGGCCCAGGTAGGGCGTCGCCGCGTTGTCGATGCCGGAAGCGGCGAAATCTCCGGGATCGGCGCGCATAGTCTCGGTCGCCTTCTCAGCGATTAGGCCGAGTTTGCGGCGGTTGCCCCTGCCATCCGGGTAATGCACCAAAACGATCCGCGTGCCCAACCGGCACCCTGCAGGCTGTCCCAGCGCCAACGCACTGAGATCGATTGCCGGCACCGGCACGCCGTGATAGTTGAACAGCCCGCCGATGCCCATCGGCGCTTGCGGGATCGGCGTTATCTCCACCAGCGGAAGCACCTCAGCGATGCCAGCCGCATCGAGCGCGTAGCGGTCCTTGCCGAGTTGAAACAACAGAAACAGCATGTTTTGCCCTGAAAATCACGCCCGCCCGGTGACGGACCGCCACGTGCTAGATCAGCACCTTGAGGCGCGTCACCCCGTCCGAAAGCCCGCTGACCACTTGGTTCAGCCCGTCGATCGCCATGCTGGACTGGCGCAGCGAGTCCACGGTCTGCTGTGCCGCCTCACTTAGCTGCCCGAGAGCCTGGGTAATCTGCTCAGCGCCGGTCGCCTGTGCCTGCATGCCATTGTTGACCGATTCGATCCGCGGCGCCAACGCCTGCACCTGCCGGATGATCTGGGAAAGCTGGTCGCCAACCTGTTGCACGTCCTGCATGCCGCGCCGGACCTCCTCGGAGAACTTGTCCATGCCCATCACGCTGGCGGAGACGGCCGACTGGATCTCCTTGATGGTCTGCTCAATGTCGTAGGTTGCTACGCCGGTCTGGTCCGACAGGCGGCGGATCTCCGTGGCGACCACGGAGAAGCCCCGGCCATGCTCTCCGGCCTTCTCCGCCTCGATCGCGGCATTGAGCAAAAGCAGATTGGTCTGGTCGGCGACCTTGGTGATCGTGGTCACGATCTGGTTGATGTTTCCGGCCTTCTCGTTGAGCACGACGAGCTTGGCGTTGATCGAGCCGGCAGCGTCCATGACATCGCGCATGGTTTCTTCCACGTGCGTCAGCCCGGCCTGGCCACTGCCTGCCAGCGCCGCCGACTGGTCGGCCAAGGTGGTGACCTCGTTCATCGTCTTGACTAGTTCCTTGGACGTCGCGGAAATCTCCTTGGAGGTCGCGCCGATTTCCATGGTGGTCGCGGCGATCTCGCTGGCGGTCGCTTGCTGTTCCTTGGACGTCGCGGCGATTTCGCTGACCGAGGTGGTTACTTGGAAGCCGGATTTGCCGAGATCCAGGCTGAGCTGCCCAAGCGGCCGCGTGACCGCGCGCAGCAGCAACCAGCCGAGCAGAAAGGCCAGCGCGAGGGCGAGAGCCAGGCCTGCCAGGATGGCGGTCTCGGCCATCTTTATAGCGCCGAAGATCTGCTGGGTTGATTCGGCCGCGATGCCCTTGTTGTAGTCCACCAATGCACGCGCTGCCGCTCCCGCCTTCTGCAGTGCCGGATTGAGCTGATCGCGCAGCATCGCTTCTGCGTCCTGCGCCTTGCCGGCGGCGCTGAGCGCCAAGAGCTCCTTCTCGATGCGCAAATACGCGGCGCGCGACACCTTGAGTGCCTCGTAAGCCGCCTGCTCGGCCGGGGCGTCGATGATCGATTGATAGTTGCCGATCCGCTCGTCGAGTGCCGTCTGGTTGCTCTGCAGGCGCAAGTCCAGCCGATCCAGCGCCGCCTTGTCGGTCTCGGCGGCGCGCTGGTGGATCAACGCATAATTCACGACCCAGACATTCATTACCTCGAAACTTTGCGTCACGGCAGGCAGTGAATTCGACTGCAGGTGCGTCGCCTCGGTCTGAATGCGTGACATCGACCAATAAGAAACCATGCCCATGATGAGCATTAACATTAGAATCGCTGCGAAACTGTAGAAAACTCGTGTTCGGATAGTCCACCTTGTCATGTCAACACCCATCTCGTCGCAGCCAGTACGCTTGTGACTAGGGGATGTCCCGCTCTCTGTTGAAATTGGCCAAGGCGGCGGCACCCGATAGGGACGTTACGCTACGGCGCTTTGCTGTTCAAGAGCGGGTTTGACGCGGTGCCTGGCGCTATGAGCGGCCAAGGCGCTTTTCAAGAAGGACAATTGGCGATGGGCCTTGAGACGGCGGAAGCCGTTGGCGGCCTCCAGCATGGCGGCTCCCGTCCAGCGCAGGGCCATCGCGGCATCGCGCCAGTGCTTCACGTTGCGGCAGACACGCCGGACCGTGCCGTTCATGTTCTCGATGATGTTGGTGCAGGCCAGCGAACGGCGCAGTTCGGCGGGCAGGCCGATGCGATTGACGGTGAGAATTTCGTCGAGGCCCTCCAGAATGCTGTCCCTGACGCCTGGTGCGTCGTGTTCCAGGCGGCGGGCAAGATTGCTCACGCTGCTTGGTGCGGTGGAGCGGCCGCTGGGGATCGCGGTGATCCGGTTTGCTGCGTGTGCTTGGTGGCCGATCGTGGCGGCCGGTCGCTGTGGCTGTAAAGTCTGGCCTATCGGCCACCGCCTTCGGTGGCTTCGGCCTCGACAGGCACAGCGGCGGCCCGCGGATTTGCCAGGATCAAGGACGCACAGGTCTGCAGAATCGGGTCCCCGACGACTTCTTATCCTGGCAGCGAAGGTGACGGCACCTCGGCCCGGCAGGGAGGGGTCCCGGGCTGCACATCTCACCTCCTTCCGCGCTCACCCGTTAGCGTTCATGCTGGGACAATGCAACCGACCATCGACGCTGTTTCATACGTCGGCATTACGAACTACCGATCCTATCGAACCGTGTTTGGTCTTCGCTTTGCCGATCGGCTCTTCCACACCTATGCCATCGGCGAGACCGGTACGGGGAAAACCACACTTCTGGAGACTCTAATCCGGCAGGATATCGCCGCCGGTCACGGCCTCTGCCTTATTGACCCCCACGGTGACCTGGTTGAGCGCCTCGCCGCCTCGATCCCGCCGAGTCGATCGGCCGACCTCCATTACCTCAACGTGCCGGATGCCGCCCAGCCGTTCGGATACAACCCGCTGCACAAGGTACGTCCGTCGTCCATCCCCCTCGCGGCCTCCGGCATCATGGAGGCGCTCAAGAAGCACTGGGAGGATGCGTGGGGCGTCCGCATGGAGCACGTCCTGCGCAACGCGGTCTACGCCCTTCTGGAGCAAGACGAAGCGACCCTCCCGGACGTTCTGCGGCTCCTGCGCGACAAGGGCTATCGGCGGCAGGTCACCGCGCGCCTGGGCAACCAGCAGGTCCGGGACTTCTGGCGGCTGGAGTTTGACCAGTACTCTTTCCGCTACCGCGCGGACGCCATTGCGCCGATCCAGAACAAAGTCGGCGCGCTGCTCGCCGACCCGCGGCTCAGGCGTCTGTTTGTCGAATCGCTGCGCCCCCTTCGCTTCCGCCGGCTAATGGACCAAAACCAGATCCTGCTGGTCAATCTGGCGCGCGGCCAGGTCGGTGAGGATACCGCCGCCCTGCTCGGAAGCCTGTTGGTGACCACAATCGGCCTGGCGGCCTTCAGCCGGTCCGATACCCCAGAAAGCCAGCGAGCACCCTTCTTCCTGTATCTCGACGAGTTTCAGAACTTCACCACCGCCTCGGTGGCCACCATGATCTCGGAACTGCGGAAATACAAAGTCGGCCTGATCCTGGCGAACCAGCATATGGGGCAGCTCACCGATGACGTTCGAGACGCCGTGCTCGGCAATGTCGGCACGTTGATTGCCTTCCGGGTCGGGCCGCATGACGCATCCTTGCTGGCGAAGACGTTCGGCGAACGCTTTACGCCGCTCGATCTGATGAACCTGCCGAACCATCACATCTATCTGCGGCTCATGATCGACGGCGCGCCGAGCAAACCATTCAGCGCCACCACCATCCTTTCCCGCGAGGTGCCGGGTGGGCGCGCATGAGAATGCCGGACAGCGCTGCCGGGAGGGCGAGCGATGCATCTTTGTCAAGGGTCGCGGATGTGACGGTACGGCACGCATGGAGCACCATGTGCAACGGTCAATCTTCTGAGCCTAGCCTACATCGTTTGGCTTCAAGGCTCTACAGTGACGCATGGCCTACATCGTCATCAAGACCATCAAGGGCCGGCAATACCGGTATCAACAACGGTCCTACCGCCAAGGCGGCAAGGTGCGAACCGAGACAATCTATCTGGGACCCGTGGATGGTGGCAGGCGGCGCCGGGGCCTACTGCGGCGCATCGGTGACCTGATCGAGGCCAACCGGACGCGGCGCCTCGATCTGCCGGACGAGGAGACCTTGTTGAAGCAATACAACGAAATCGTCGAGCGAGAGCGCCATGAGCGGGCCAAGGCTCTGGCCGATCTCCACGCCCGATACGGTCTGAAGATGTCCGACGATCGGGGACAGCCGCCGGCCGCCCCACAAGAGAAAGCCCCCTCCGAGGAGGGGGCGCGCGACGTCAATACTCCGACGCCAGCATCAGTGTGAGCACCCTGGTGGTTTTGGCGGGATCGCTCGGGTCTTCCGAGCCACCCTCCATCCCCGGGTCGTAGTAGTCGATCTTGAAAAAGAACGTCGTGCCGCCGACCTCGAAGCTGCCGAAGTCGTGCTCGCCATGCGGGTCGTTATCAGCATCGAACTCGCTGAACGTGCGCATGCGGGTGAGCGCGGTGGCGACGACCACCTCCCCGAGAGCCTGGACGCCGCTGGTCATGAACACGCGTCCGCCTTGCAGGGTGGACCGCAGAGCGTCGTTGAGCTCCCTGATGCGCTGCGTGGTTGCGGTCATCATATAAGCTCCGCCAAGACGAGCGCGCTTTGCATGGTGTTCTGCCCGCACACCTCGCACCACCCACGGTCTTGGTCGGGCTCCATCTCGCAGGTGTACGAGCAGCCCGCCGTGGTGCAGATCGCCGGACAGACGCTGTCCGTGACCACCGCTTCGAGCAGCTTCTCCAGGCTTTCGTATCCTTCGGCTTCGACCAGGGACCGAAGCTTCTCCTGACGAACCTCCGGTGACAGCTGCATCTGTTCCTCCGCGCAACCGGCGCGCCATGATCGGCGCGGCGGACAGCGCGGACGAACTCCATGATCAGCATGAGGCAGAGGTTGGAGCCCAGGGAGAGACGTTAGCGTGCCAGGTGGGCAACAATCCGCATCCTTGCGCCGCTGCCCGCCTCTGTTGGCGCCGAGCGCCATAGCCAGCTACTCAGCGCGGGCGCCAGTTCTCCTCACTGGGCTGGTCAATGCGCAGGTCGGGAATACCAGCGCGCTGCCATGGTTGGGTAAGGAGCCGGTGGCACGGATCGGGCACGCGCAGCCGGTCGCCAAACTCGGGTGCCGCTGTGAACAGCATATAGGGGCAGCTGGTGGTACCGGTGGTTTCCTTCATCATCGTCATGATGTTGTGCAGGTGGCGGGTATTGGTGGTGACCGTGAGAGCCAGCATCGTAGACTTCATGCCGAAGTGCTTCCGGTAGGCATCGTTGCCTATGACCTCGCGGTATTGCAGCACCTTGCGCAGGTAGCTGGTCTCCTGAAGGTCGGCGCGCCGGACCAGTTCATGAGCTCGGTCAGCCTCGACCATGAAGAAACGGTACCGCATTCCGTTCATGGTCGTGTATTCGATGCCGAATAGGGCGTCGGGCACCAGGGAACCGTCGAGGGTGTGAGACTTGCCGGTACGCGGGCTGGTGTAGGACGCCCGGCAGGGAATGACCGGTGTCTTGTTCGGCGAGCGCTCCAGGATTTCCTGCTGCGGGATGAAACGCAGAGGCGGACTCCGTTTGGCGGCTAGCTCAATCGACGCGGTGATGCAGGCGACCATAAGACGGTGGTGGAACAGCACCCGTGGTGCTGGTTTTGATGGCTGAATAAGGCCGTGGTCGATGAGCGCCTGCTCGGCGGCCGGGGTGAGGTCGTAAACGGTCCGCTCAAACTTGGAGATGGCGGTCCATTGTGCCTGTGGACGGTCCAGATAGGGGCCACCGTGTGGCGTGCTCGCTTCGTGATAGAGGTCTCCCAACCGCTCCAGGGAACGGGTGTCGTTGCGCCGGATATCCCTGGTGAATTCCACCAAAAAGCTGGACGGGAGCGGGCCGTGCTGATGAATTGCATGGAACCAGATCAGATCCCGCTCCGTGGGCTCCACCCGCTTGCCGGTGCTCCTGCGCTCGTAACGCAGCCGTCGCCGTATCGGCTGTTGCTCTGCCATGCTCCGGTCATACGCAGTGCCAGCGGCGACGCAACGTTCGGTATGGCAACGTATATTTCACGTCGGTGCTGCATGCGCCGCCAGGCGACACGATCAACTCTTCGCTGCGGCGGTGATTACCACTCCGGTGATGCGTCAGTTTTGTTCGGGCCTTTCGGCGGCCCCTCGTCCAATCGCCAGGGAAGATCCGGATGGTGCAAATTCACCATGGGGTCGGGGATAGGCGCGGGGTCCGTCAGGGGTAGGGGTAGTCCGGGATCTGTCGGGGATCCACTAACCCGGGCTCGGTTGCCGTCGAGAAGGCGACGGTATGCCTCTGGGGGCATCTGTCGCTCCCCTTCCATCACCCCAAGCGGCACGGACAGGGATATCGCCGTGCCGGTGACGTTGCGCACATAGCAGGCGAACTGCGTCACCCGCGGTCCGCGCCGTTGATCCAGTACAAAACTGGGCGTCGTGCGCATATCGGGGGCAATGGCATGGGCATCCCGATCCGACAGGCCGCCCGCCAGCTTGATGCTAGTGTTGGCGGCGAACGAGGCACGCAAGCCGCCCTGAAGCTGGTCGAGGTACTGGTGCGCCACGACGATACCCAGCCGGTACTTTCTGGCCTGGATGAGCAGGTTGTCGATGTTGGTGTCGAAGTACTCACTGGCCTCGTCGATATAGAGAAAGGCGGGTCGGCGCCGATCCTCCGGGATCGCCGCGCGCTCCAGTGCTGCTTGCAAGGTCAGCGCGATGAAGTACCGACCGAGGATCGAGGAGTTGGACTTCAGGAAATCCTTGGCCGTATTGACGAGCACGACCTTGCCCTCGTTGAGGGCCGACCCCACATCGATGCGGTTGCGCGGGGCGGAGAACATTCGCTCGAAGGTCTG
Organism: uncultured Acetobacteraceae bacterium; assembly: GCA_903839965.1. Classification (GTDB taxonomy): domain Bacteria; phylum Pseudomonadota; class Alphaproteobacteria; order Acetobacterales; family Acetobacteraceae; genus Rhodovastum. The sequence goes on from CAIMEK010000396.1 coordinate 8,008, forward strand.
GTTCTCGATGATGCCGTAGAGCCGTCGCTTGACCTGAGTGCGGGTCTCGCCGAATTGGCGGTCGGTGAACTCCTTTTCGAAGAACATCCGGGAGCTTTCCGGCAGCCGCCCGATGGCGTCCCGATACGGTGCAATGTCATCCATCAGCTCGATCATCGTCCGTAGGTTCGCCGACGGGATCTGGATCATCAGCCGAGCCAGATAGCGGAAGACGAGCGATTGCTTCTGCGTCAGCTCGGCGCCTAACAATGAGCCGAAGAAATACTCGTAGAGCTCGACCACGCCGTTGAGGATTTGCTCACGGTCGGCGGCGCCATACCGGTTGATACGCTCCAGGTTCACATCGAACATGTTCAGCGCGGGTGGGTGCTCCACGTCCCGCGGGTCGATGATAATCAGCCGGTCACCGAGTGCGTCGAACAGGCCGAGGCGCGAAACCTTCGACAGCATATCGCCCTGGCTGTCGATGATGACGAGGCCTGGCGGGTTCGGACCCTGCAGGTCACTGAGGATCATATGCTGGAGGGTCTGCGTTTTGCCGTGGCCGGACCCCGCCAGAATGTGGGTGTGCTCGAAACGGGCGGACAGCGGGATGGTGAATGGCAGCTCGGTAAAGAACAGCGAGGCGTAGGGGGTTCCCCCGAGATACGCTCCCACGAGTTCTCGGGGGTGTTTGCCGGCCGCGTCCGTGGGAAGCACCGGCTGCCGGCCGCTCTGCGCTGCCCGCTCCCTGGTCATCCCGATTGTGGCAGCCAAGTTCTCTTCGAAACGCGCGCGGACACTGTCGAACAATCCGGCCTGCATGATATCGTCGTCGTACATCGTGGCCATGATGCGCTGGATCGCCTCGGCGGGACGGGCGCACAGGTCAAGCAAGAGCACCGAGAATGGTGCCACGGACCCGGACGCTGGGTTATTGAATGCAACGGGCGGCAGGTAGGCGATGAACCCCTCGATGAGGCGGATCACCTTTTCCCGCCAGATGTCCTCATACCAATCCGGGCGAGCCAGGATGCGTTCCTTGGTCGCCAGAAACGCTCGCAGCGTGATCCCGCCCTCAATGGAGAGATTGTCAAAAACGGCGACGTCCGGCAAGCCGAAGAACATCGGGTCGGCCTGGAGGAGCTCCCACACCAGTTCGTGCAATCCGTCGCGCAGCTTCTCGCACGGCGTTGCCTCTGCCCGGCGGCATGCCTCGGCGACGACCTCTTGGACGAAGTCCAGTGCGTCATCGGGATCGGCGTATCGGGAGCGTCGATGGGCATCGCTGACGCGGGCATAGAGGGCGCGCATCTCGGCTTGCTCGCGATCCCGAAGCGAACCGACGAAGAATGCCCGAGCGTTCGACCACTGGAACGCCGATCGGAAATTCGGCCAGCCGAAGATGTTGAAGCTAGATTTCAATCACCTCTTCCCCGCCGAAGTGCGCGGCCGCGTCCAGCACCTGCTTGAAGGTGATCGCAGCCTCCCGGATCTGCCCCTCGACGGCAAGCATTTCCAGAATGTCCTTGCACTCGATGCGCTTGCCGCCGGCAAGATCATCTACCGACACCGAAATGTTCATCGCCTTGAAGGCCAGGCGCGACGCGAGACCGAGAAGACCGGATCCTCGGTCTACGAGCTCCGACTTGGTGTAGAGCAGCGATGACCCAAGTTTGTATTTGGAAATATGGGCTCGCTCTTCCTGCGTGATGTCGGCGCGAACTTCCAGGATGAACGAAACGTTGCCCAACATGGTCGAGCGCTGATCGCGGCGGAGCAACAGGTGCATGACCGTCTCCTTTGCCTTTGCGACACAATCGAACGCGCAAGGATATACCTGAGTCAAGGCGGAAACTGCGAGTGCCGCACGCCTGCGCCCTGCCGCGAATCGGCCTCGGCGTATCGATGCCGTATCGGAGTCCCCCAGAGGATGTGGGTCCTCACTGCAATGCTCTTCTGGATGGATGAACAGCGATATAGCCTGTAGTGGTAACTCAGGGAGTTTTGTTTCGAACGAGCCGCAATATATATGGAGGCGCGCGAGAAATGGGATGCGTAGCATCAGAGTCGCACCGTGACACAGCAAAAATCCTGCTGCACAATGCTCAACTATGGATCACCATGTACTGGGATCGGGATGGGGATACAGGAGGGGGATACGCCATCCCTATCCGTATCCCCGTGGAAAGGGGGGCCGGATTGGATCCCAGCCCCTGTCTTCGCGCATTATTTGCGCTTTCCCTATCGCCCGATTGACCGCAGAAATTCGTTCTCTCTACGTTCGTTCGAACCGGACACGCAGCGCGCTTTCATGTCCTAACCCCAGACGGAGGCACGAGTTCACTTAGTGTCTGTCCGGGAGGTTGGCGAGTCATTTGAATCGGTTACGGGAGCGGGCTTGAGCGGCTCGAATTGTGTGTGATCCTATTTTCGGCGCTGATTTGCGAGGTGCCGTATGTGGACGATGAAGAACCGCCCCCGCTACGA
>CAIMEK010000397.1 GCA_903839965.1 uncultured Acetobacteraceae bacterium
GAGTGACTGGAGTTCAGACGTGTGGCTCTTCCGATCTGTCTACCGGCCCTTGCCGCAGGACGACCCGATGCAACGCTGCCCGGACATCTCCCTGGCGCAACAGCTGCTGGGCTGGGCGCCGACGGTGGCGCTGGACGAGGGGCTCAATCGCACCATCGCCTATTTCGACCGGTTGCTGGCGGGGCGCTGATGCAGCGCCCGCTGGCGCCCGTGGTGGCGATGGTGCTGCCGCCGCGCGAGGGCTTCGCCCCCGGCCGTTCCGGCGCCATCGGCCTGCTGGCGCATGGCGTCGCGGTGCCCGGCCGCTTCGCGCCGGTGGTGCTCGGCCCCGCGCAGCCCGCGCCGTTCGCCGATGTGGCGTTCCTGCCGGTGCGGCTTTCCTGGCTGCCGCTGGGCACCACCCGCCGCTACGCCATCGGGGCTGCGGCCGCGCTGCGCCGGCTGCGGCCGGCCCTGATCGAGGTGCACAACCGGCTCGACCTGGCGCTGTTCCTGGCCCGCCGTTTCCCCGCCGTGCCGGTGCTGGCCTTCCTCAACAACGACCCGCAGGGCATGCGCGGCGGCGCCTCGCCGGCCGCGCGCACGTGGGCGCTCGCCCGGCTGGCGCGCATCGCCACCTCCTCGGCTTATTTGCGCACGCGCCTGCTGGAGGGCGTGCCGCCGCCGGCCCGCGACCCGGTGGTGCTGCCCAACTGGCTCGACCTGGCGCTGGTGCCGCCCTCGCCGCCGGAGCGGGACCGCGTAATCCTGTTCGCCGGCCGCGTCGTCGCCGACAAGGGGGCCGACACCTTCGTGCGTGCCTGCGCCGCCGCGCTGCCCGACCTGCCCGGGTGGCATGCAGAGATGATCGGCGCCGACCGCTTCAACCCGGACAGCCCCGACACCGCTTTCATCCGCGCGCTCCGCCCGCTGGCCGCCGCTGCCGGCATTGCCATGCTCGGCTACCGCCCGCACGCGGCGGTGCTGGCCGCGATGGCCCGCGCCGCGGTGGTGGTGGTGCCCTCGCGCTGGCCGGAACCGTTCGGCCTGACCGCGCTGGAGGCGATGGCGGCCGGGGCGGCGCTGCTGGTGTCCCCGCGCGGCGGGCTCGGGGAATTCACCGCGGGGGCGGCGATGACCATCGACCCGGACGACCCGGCCAACCTCGCCGCGGCGCTGCGCGCCATCGCCGGCGACGCCGCCCGGCGGGCCGCCCTTGCGGAGGCGGGGCGCATGCGGGCACTCGAGTACGACGTGAGCCGCGGCATCGCCCGGCTGGACGCGCTGCGCGGCGATATCCTGCGCGCATGGCCGGCGGCCCGGCCCGACCCTATATAACCGCCCTCATCAGCGAATCCGGAGCGAATGAACATGGCGGATGCAGTCGTCGAACAGGTTCCCGTCACCGTGCTCACCGGCTATCTCGGGTCCGGCAAGACGACCCTGCTCAACCGCATCCTCACCGAGCAGCATGGCCGCAAGTATGCGGTGGTTATCAACGAGTTCGGCGAACTCGGCGTGGACAACGACCTCGTCGTCGATACCGACGAGGAAGTGTTCGAGATGAACAACGGCTGCATCTGCTGCACCGTGCGCGGCGACCTCATCCGCATCGTCGGCGGGCTGATGAAGCGGCGCGGCCGGTTCGACGGCATCATCATCGAGACCACCGGGCTGGCCAATCCCGCCCCGGTCGCGCAGACCTTCTTCGTCGACGACACCGTCCGCGCCAAGACCCGGCTGGACGCCATCGTCACCGTGGTGGACGCCAAGTTCCTGCCCGACCGGCTGGCGGACAGCACCGAGGCGGCCGAGCAGATCGCCTTCGCCGACGTCATCGTGCTCAACAAGATCGACCTGGTGACGCCCGCGGAACTCGCCGCGGTGGAAGCCTCGGTGCGCAAGCTCAACCGCTTCGCCAGGATCCACCACGCCACCCGCGGCAACGTGCCGATCGCGGACCTGCTGGACCAGGGCGCCTTCGACCTCAAGCGGGTGCTCGCCGACCATCCCGACTTCCTCGCGGACGACGCGCACGAGCACAACGACGAGATCGGCTCGATGAGCTTCGAGGTGGCCACACCGCTCGACCCGGAGCGCTTCAACGCCTGGATCGGCAACCTGCTGGCCGAGCGCGGCCAGGACCTGCTGCGCACCAAGGGCATCCTGGCCTATGCCGGCGAGGACCGCCGCTTCGCTTTCCAGGCCGTGCACATGATGGCCGACGGCGACTTCATCGGCCCGTGGAAGCCGGACGAGCCGCGCACCAGCCGGATCGTGTTCGTCGGCCGCAACCTCAACCGGCCGCAGCTGCGCCGCGGCTTCGAAAGCTGCCAGGCCGCATGAGCGTCAGCACCGCCGACCACATCCTGCAAACCCGCGGCACCGCGCACGAACTCGGCGCCTATGTGGTGGCCGTCGCCTTCGCCCGCGGCGGCGCCACCGCCGCTTTTGCTCTTGGCGACGGCACCGTGCACGTCGCGCCGCGCACCGGCGGGAAGTGGCAACGGATAGAAGTGCACGACGGCGCCGCCCTGGCGCTCGCCCCGGATGCCGGGCGGGAAGCCTATGTCTGCGGCGGCGACGACGGCAATTTCCGCCGCGTCGGCGCGACGGTGGAGGACATCGCCGGCTTCGGCATGAAATGGGTCGAGCACGTCGCCTCCTTCGCCGACGGCCGCGCCGGCCTGCTGGCCTGCGCGGTCGGCCGCCACGTGCACCTGTTCGACGGCGCGGGAAAGCGGCTGAAAACGCTGGACCACCCGTCCAGCGTGACCGGCCTCGCCATCGACGCCAAGGGCAAGCGCGTCGCCGCCGCGCACTACAACGGCGCCAGCATCTGGTTCGTCGCGGCGAAAACCGACAGCGCGCGCAAGCTGGAATGGAAGGGCAGCCACACCGGCATCGCCATCAGCCCGGACGGCGACGCCGTGGTCACCGCCATGCAGGAGAACGCGCTGCACGGCTGGCGCCTGAGCGACGGGCAGCACATGCGCATGACCGGCTATCCGGCCAAGACGCGCGCGCTGTCGTTCACCCGCACCGGCAAGTGGCTGGCGACCTCCGGGGCCGAGAGCGTCGTGCTGTGGCCGTTCTTCGGCGGCGGGCCGATGGGCAAGGCGCCCACCGAACTGGCCGGCGGCGACGGCCAGGGCTGCACGATGGTGGCCTGCCATCCGCAGCACGATGCGGTGGCGGCCGGCTTCTCCGATGGGCTGGTGGTGCTGGCCGACATCAACGCCGCCCGCATCCTGTCGGTGTGCGGGCCCGGCCGCGGCGCGATATCCGCCCTTGCCTGGAGCGCGGATGGCGCGCATCTGGCGTTCGGTACCGAGACCGGCTTCGCCGCATTGGTGGATTTTTCGCAGCAAAAGTGACGGATGAGCTCCGCCCGCCCGCATCGTCTCGCCGCCCCCATCGTCGCCTCGGCGGCGCTGCATGGCGTCGCGGCGGCGGCCTTGCTGCTGGCCTGGCCGGTTCCGCGCCCCCCCGAGGCGCCGGCGCCGATCGCGGTGGAACTCGCTTTCGCCCCATCCGCCCAAGTGCCCGCCGAGGTATCCGAGCCCGCCCCGCCGGCAGCGCCTCCCCCGGCCGAGCCGCCCGCGCCCGCTGA
>CAIMEK010000398.1 GCA_903839965.1 uncultured Acetobacteraceae bacterium
ACATCCGCAATAAAGATGCGCCGGCTTTGTCCGGATTCACGCCGCCAGCGACAGTTCCATCTGCTCAGCAAGCTTTACGAGCGCACCAGCGTCGCCATCACCACCAATCTCAGCTTCTCCGAATGGGCCGACGTCTTCGGTGATGCAACGATGACCACCGCCCTGCTCGACCGACTGACGCACCACTGCCACATCCTGGAAACCGGAAACGACAGCTTCCGCTTCAAGGCGAGCGCCAAAACCACCAAATGCGAAAGGTCAAAGCAGTGACTTGACCCCATCCTGCTCAAGAGGGAAGCACCCCTCAAGGCGGGTCACTTCTCAATGAAAAGCCCGGGTCAAATCTCGGTGGAAATCAACATGCAAGCTCGACGGCGTCGATATCACAGCGCTATCTCGCCGACGTGCTGCACCGACTGGTCAACGGCTGGCCGCAGGCCAGGATCGACGAGCTGATACCCTGGTGCTGGGACAAAGCGCCCTCCGTCTGACCGTCAAGCCGGAATTTCAAGGGCCGCCAAACACCGCTTGCGGTTGATCCGCCGCCAGGGGCTCTCCACCTGCCAACCAAAGGAGGCTCGCAGTCAGGTCACCGCGGCTCCCACACGCTCCCGGCGAAGCCGTTCCGTCCAACCGGCGGGATCAGAGCCCCTCGAACAAGGGGGTGGAGATGTAGCGTTCGGCGAAGCTCGGGATGATGGTGACGATCAGCTTGCCGGCATTCTCCGGCCGCTTCGCTACCTGCAGCGTCGCCGCCAACGCCGCGCCGGACGAAATGCCGGCGGGAATGCCCTCCGTTCGCGCCAGCCGCCGCGACTGCGTGAATGTCTCCTCATTGCCGACCTGAATGATCTCGTCGATCAGGCCGGTGTCGAGCACCTGCGGCACGAAGCCTGCGCCGATGCCCTGGATCGGGTGCGGGGCCGGCGAACCGCCGGACAGCACCGGGCTCGCGGCCGGTTCCACCGCCACCAGCTTCAGCCCGGGTTTGCGCGGCTTCAGCGCCTGGCCGATGCCGGTCAGCGTGCCGCCGGTGCCGATGCCGGAAACCACGATATCCACCGCGCCGGCAGTGTCGTACCAGATCTCCTCGGCGGTCGTCAGGCGGTGGATCTCCGGGTTCGCCGGATTAGTGAACTGACCAACGATGATCGCCCCCGGCGTGCTGGCCGCCAGTTCATCCGCCCGCGCCACCGCGCCCTTCATGCCCTTCTCCCGCGGGGTCAGCACCAGCTCGGCACCCAGGTAGGCCAGCATCTTGCGCCGCTCGATCGACACCGATTCCGGCATGGTCAGGATCAGCCGGTAGCCGCGCGAGGCCGCCACGAAGGCCAGCCCGATGCCGGTGTTGCCCGAAGTCGGCTCAATCAGCACCGTGTCCGGCCCGATCTTGCCTTCCCGCTCCAGCGCCTGGACGAGGTTCACGCCGATCCGGTCCTTGACGCTGGAAATCGGGTTGAAGAACTCCAACTTCAGGGCAACGTCGGCCACCAGCGCTTCTTCCGCCGCGATGCGCGGGATGCGCACCAATGGCGTGTTGCCGATGGTCTCGGCGATGCTGTCGTAGATGCGCCCGCGCAACGGGCGGTCGAAGATAAGCGGCTTGCGTTCGGACTGGCTCACGGTCGGTCTCCTGAGAACAATTCCACACGTTGGTTACGTGTTGGATTGATTATACGACGGATACCGTAAAATTCAATCGCCAATGGGACAGACCCGCTACCTAGCCGCACGCCAGGCTTTCCCGCGATGCAGGTCGGCGCGGCACAATCCACCACTGTCCAATGTGCAATCGCCGATGCCGGCGGTCGCTGCACGAAGCCGGTCGAAACGCCAGCGACCCAGGGGCCGGGATTCAAGAACCGAATCAGGTCTTGGGCAGATCCGGCGGATTGGTGCGCGATACTTTGCAGCTGGTCACGGCAATGTCCGCGGTCGGCGGCCAGCCGCCACTGACAGTGCCGACCAAGCGGATCTGACCATCGACCGCGGCACTGAAGGCGACGCTCGCATTCGGCCCGAACGTCGCATCGGCCCGACCGGAGGCGATCGCCAACGTGATCAGCGCCTAGCAGCGTGTCGGAGTGGCGTCGCCAGTCGGTAGGTTTGTCCGTGCCGAGGCGGCGGGCGCAGGCCCGCGTCGCGCGGGCAATTCCGTGCCGTGGTCGGTTTTGCGTCACCGATTGCGCTCCGATGACCTCGATCGTGCCGCCCCCAGCCTCATATCGGCTGTGGCGGCCTCTTTTGGGCCTCAGGCAGCCCAGCGAGGGCGAATAGCCGTTTCACGTTGTAGGCCATGGTTACGAGGTTCCACTCGCCGCGGACCTTATCGAGACCGCGGAGCAGGAACTGGCGGAACCCGAGCACCGATTTGATGATGCCGAACACCGGCTCGGGGGTGTGCTTGCGCAGGGTGTACCGCGCCCGGTTCTTTGGACACAAGGTTGAGCTTAAGCGGCGGCGTTGAGCATTGCCTGGTTCCAGTTGGCTCGGGCGAGGTTGGGGCTGGCGTGGCCGTTCTTCTCAATCAGCCATTCAGCGTTGTATCGGGTGA
>CAIMEK010000399.1 GCA_903839965.1 uncultured Acetobacteraceae bacterium
GCGCTTCAGCCTGTAGGTTTTATGCGGCCAGGTTTCATGCGGGCCGCTCCTTGAGATCTGCGTAACAAGTTCAACTTACGCTGGGGAGCCGGTTTCCAGCACGATTCTTGCTTGCGCTCCGGCGCCCGACGCGCTGCACTGCGGCATGGATGAGGCCGGAAGCCCCGCCTCCACCTGGGTAGCCAGCATCAGCCGTGTCCTACGCCATCAGCCCTCGCCTCGACCTGCGCCAGACCCAGTCCCTGGTGATGACGCCGCAGTTGCGGCAGGCGATCAAGCTGCTGCAGTTCTCCAACCTGGAAGCGACCGCCTTCGTCGAGGAGGAGCTGGAGCGCAACCCGCTGCTGGAGCGCGACGAGTCGCCCGAGCCGGGCGGTCCCGAGCGCCCCGCCCCCGACCAGGTGCTGCTCGCCAACGCTGTCCCGGCGGACGCCGCCACTGCCGTTGCGTCCGACATGCTGCCGGCCGAGGCCCCGGTGGACCTGCCCGAATACGCGGAACCCTACGATCCGGGCGGCGCCGGCGACGGGGTTTCCTTCGGCCGCGGCGGCAGCGCCGGCTTCGAGGACGACGAACGCACCATCGACGACTACGCCGCCCCGGCCGGCACGCTGCGCGAACACCTGTCCGAACAGGTGCGCCTGTCCTTCAACGACCCCGCGGAGCGGCTGATCGGTGCGGCGATGATCGCACTGCTGGAGCCCTCGGGTCGGCTGCCGGTCGAGGATGCCGCCCTGGCCGCGGCGCTCGGGGCCGAGCCCGCCCTGGTAGCCGCGGTGCGCGAACGCATGCTGCGCCTCGATCCGACCGGCATGTTCGCGCGCGACCTGAAGCAGTGCCTGGGCGTGCAGCTCGCCGAGAAGAACCGACTCGACCCGGCCATGCAGGCCCTGTTGGACAACCTGGAGCTGCTCGCCCGGCGCGACATGAAGCGGCTGTTGGCGGTGTGCGGCGTGGACGCCGCCGACCTCACCGACATGATTGCCGAGCTGCGCCGCCTCGACCCCAAGCCCGGCACCTCGTTCGACGCCACTCCGCCGGCCCCGGTGGTGCCCGACGTGCTGATGCGGGCCGAGCCGGCGGGCGGATGGGCGCTGGAACTCAACCCCGAGACCATGCCTCGCGTGCTTGTCAACCATGGGTTCAACGTCCGCGCCCTGACCCACGCCAGCCGCGAGGACCGCGCCTTCCTGACCGAAAAGCTGCAGACCGCCAACTGGCTCGTCAAGTCATTGCAGCAGCGCGCCCAGACCATCCTGAAGGTCGCGTCCGAAATCGTCCGCCAGCAGGAGGGATTCTTCCTCCATGGCATCGGCCATCTTCGGCCGTTGATCCTGCGCGACATCGCCGCCGCGGTGGAGATGCACGAAAGCACCGTCAGCCGGGTCACCGCGAGCAAGTACATCGCGACCCCCCGCGGTGTCTACGAACTGAAATACTTCTTCACCACCGCGATCGCCGGAACCCGGGGGGAAAGCCACAGCGCCGAGGCAGTACGCCACCGAATCAAGGACATGGTGGGGGCCGAGTCACCCGACGACGTCCTTTCCGACGATGCAATAGTGGCCGCGCTCCGACGCGAAGGCGTGGACATCGCACGTCGGACCGTGGCCAAATACCGCGAGGCGCTGCGCATACCGAGCTCCGTGCAGCGTAAACGGGAGAAGGCAAGCCTGGCCTGAACGCAGAGCCGCAGCGTGCCGTTATGCGACGAGGCGATCCGGTCGGGCTGGCGGTCCCGAACTCGGGAGTATGAGGACCAAGACATGCAGATCACGGTCTCCGGCAAGCAGGTCGACCTGTCGGACGCGCTGCGGACGCGAGTCGCCCAGCAGCTCGACGCGGTCGCGACCAAGTATTTCGGCCACGCGCTGGAAGCCGACGTCACCTTCGGCCGCGCCCGCAGCTTTTTCACCTGCGACATCAACGTGCACGCCGCCCGTGGCCTGGTGCTGCGCGGCGAAGGCGAGGCCGCCGATGCCCATAGCGCTTTCGACGATGCTTCGGAGCACATCGCCAAGCGACTGCGCCGCTATCGCCGGCGCTTCAACGAACACGCCCGCGATCTGGCCCAGCGCGAACGCCCGCAGGCCGCCCGCGAATACATCCTGCGCGAGGAGGAGGAAACCGACGCCGCCGACGACAGCGCGCCCGCCCAGGCCACCGCCCATGCCACCGTCATCGCCGAGCAGCCCGCCGAGATCGCGTTGCTTTCGGTCAGCGATGCGGTGATGTGCATGGACCTCGCCGACCAGGAGGTGCTGATGTTCCGCAACCGCACCACCGGCGAGCTGAACGTGGTCTACCGCCGCAGCGACGGCCATATCGGCTGGATCGAGCCGACCGCGGTCGGCTGACCAGCGCCGCGCGGCGGGTTCAGCCCCCCGCCGCGCGGATGCCCAGGGCCGAGCCGATGTGCTCGGCCAGCGCGGCCGCGGTACTCCGCCAGGCGGCCTGAGGATCGACCGTGTCATCCTCCGGTGCCGCCTCCGCCGGCGGGCTTTCCAGCAGGCCCAGCAGCGCCGCCGCCAGGCTGGCCGGCGTTGGCTCGCAGAACCGCGCCAGCCTCTCGCCGCGCAACTGTTCGGTGATGCCGCCGACCCGGGTCGCCACCACCCAGCGCCGGGCGGCGATGGCAATCGCGGCACCGCCGCTCTGGCTCGCCTCGCGGTGCGACAGCACCAGCGCGTCGGCCCAACCGATCAACCCGCCCACCTCATCCTCGGGAACCCAGCGGTTCTCCACCGTCACGCCGGGCAGCGCCCGCAGCGCGTCCAACACCGGCGATTCCACCCCCTCGCCGACCACCCGCACCTCCAGGTCCGGCCGGTGGCCGAGCAGGCTCAGCGCCGCGGCCAGCAGATCCAGCCCCTTGTAGGGCAGCAGCCGGCCGAAAGAGAGCAGCCGCAGTGGGCCGCCATGCGCGCGCGGCGGCGGCAGCAGCAGCCGGCCCGGGAAGGCGCGCGGCGGATGGTTGGTAACGATCAGCGGGCGATCGCCGGCCCCGTAGCTGCGGCGGAGCTGACCGGCGACATGCGCACTCAGCGCCACCAGCCCGTCGGCGCGGCGCACCAGCAGGCGCTGCAAGGTCATCTGGAACGGCAGCCCGTCGCCGGGATGCAGCTCGGCGTCATGCACCACCACGAAGAACGGGATGCCGGCGCGGCGCAGGGCCGCCGCCATCTCCAGGTCGAGCATGCCGGGCATGGCGCAAAGCGCCACCTCGGGGGCAAAGGCCCGCAGCCGGCGGACGAGACGGCCGACCCGGAACGGCATGGTGAGCAGGCGCCAGGCGGCGCCGGGCAAAGTGTCATAGGTGGGCCAGGGCAGTTCGCAGCGCGGCGGAACGAGGCGGCGCAGGAACTCCGATTGGGCGGACAGCGAGAGCGTCACCTCGAGGCCGGGCAGGGTACGCATGCTTTCCGCCATCTCGATGGCGTAGCGCGGGCCGCCGCCGCGGCGGCCCCATTGCCAGATCAGCAGCTTCATGCCGCCGGCCCCAGGCCGAGTTCGCGCAGCGCCGCCGCCACCGGCCCGGCCCCCAGTCGCGCCCGC
>CAIMEK010000400.1 GCA_903839965.1 uncultured Acetobacteraceae bacterium
CGAACCGGTCGATGAGCTCCAGCGGGTCGATCACGTTGCCCTTGGACTTGCTCATCTTGTGGCCGCGCTCGTCGCGCACCAGGCCGTGGATGCAGACGGTGCGGAACGGCACGTCGCCCATGAAGTGCAGGCCCATCATCATCATCCGGGCGACCCAGAAGAAGATGATGTCGAACCCCGTCACCAGCACGTCGCCGGGATAGTAGCGCGCCAGTTCCGGCGTCTGCTCCGGCCAGCCGAGCGTGGAGAACGGCCAGAGGCCGGAGGAGAACCAGGTGTCCAACACGTCCTCGTCGCGCGCCAGCACCTGTTCGCTGCCGTAATGCACCAGCGCGGCGGCTTGCGCCTCCGCCTCGGTCTTGGCGACGAACACTTCGCCGTCGGGGCCGTACCAGGCCGGAATGCGGTGGCCCCACCAGAGCTGGCGGCTGATGCACCAGGGTTGGATTTCGCGCATCCACGCGAAGAAGGTGTTCTCCCATTGCTGCGGAACGAACTTGGTGCGCCCCTGCTCCACCGCCTCGATCGCCGGCTTCGCCAGCACGGCCGCGTTGCAATACCACTGGACCGTCAGCCGCGGCTCGATCGGCACGCCGGAGCGGTCGCCGTGCGGCACCTGGTGGATGTGGGTTTCCGTGCGCTCGAGCAGGCCGAGTTCTTCCAGCTTCGCCACGATCGCCTTGCGGGCGGCGAAACGGTCCTGGCCCTGCAGCTTGGCCGTCCAGTCCGGCTCGGCGATGCCGTCGACCGCCACGAAGTGCGGGCTCAGCTCGTCCAGCGTGACGCGCGCCTGGGGGTCCAGCACGGACATCATTGCCAGGTTGTTGCGCTGTCCGACGGCGAAATCGTTGAAATCGTGGGCCGGCGTGATCTTGACCGCGCCGGTGCCTTTCTCGGGGTCCGAATAGGTGTCGGCGATGATGGGGATGCGCCGCCCGACCAGCGGCAGCACGGCCTGCCGGCCCACCAGGTCGCGGTAACGCGCGTCGTCGGGGTGCACGGCGACGGCGGTGTCGCCCAGCATGGTTTCCGGGCGGGTGGTGGCGACGGTGATGCAGCGGTCGGGCTCGCCGGCGATGGGATAGCGGATGTACCAGAGGTGCCCGCGGATTTCCCGGCTCTCGACTTCCAGGTCGGAAATCGCCGACTGGAATTTCGGGTCCCAGTTCACCAGCCGGCGGTCGCGGTAGATGAGCCCCTCGCGGTAGAGGGTGACGAACACCTCGCGCACCGCCTTGGACAGGCCCTCGTCCATGGTGAAGCGTTCGCGCGGCCAGTCCAGCGAGGCGCCGAGGCGGCGCAATTGCCGGGTGATCGCCCCGCCGCTTTCCGCCTTCCACTGCCACACCCGCTCGACGAACTTCTCGCGGCCCAGCGCCTGGCGCGTGGTGCCCTGTTCGGCGAGCAGGCGCTCCACCACCATTTGCGTGGCGATGCCGGCGTGGTCGCTGCCGGGCTGCCACAGCGCGTCGCGTCCCTGCATGCGCCGCCAGCGCACCAGCGCGTCCTGCACCGTGAAGGTCAGCGCATGCCCCATGTGCAGGCTGCCCGTGACGTTGGGCGGCGGGATCATGACGGTGAACGGGGCGGCGTTGCTCTCTGGATCGCAGGCGAAGGCGCCGGAGGCTTCCCACCCCTCATACAGCCGCGTCTCGGTGGTCTCGGGGGTGTGGGACTTTTCCAGCATGGTCTCTCGTGCCTGTCGGGCTGACGGCGGGTGGGGCGCGCGGGCCTTCAGGCCGGCACGTGGGGCGGCAATGGCGACACGGTCAGGAGGTGATGCGGCCGATGACCCGTTCGATTTCGACGCGCACCAGCCGCTCGACCAGCCCGGGCAGGTTCTTGTCCAGCCAGGCCTTCAGCATCGGGCGCATTTCCTCGCGCACGATGTCCTCCAGGGTGGGGCCGCCGCGGTGCACAGCCAGCGACTGGCGCTCGGCCAGGGTGCGCACCAGCGCGCCCAGCGAAGAGGCCGCCGCCGCCGCCGCCGCGGGCGCCACCAGGCCGGCGCCGGCTGGCTCGCCGGGGTCAGCCACAACCGCAAGCTCGACCGCCGGCGGCGCCGGGGGGTCGGCGGCGACCGGGGCGGGATCGTACGGCACGGCGAGCGGCGGTTCCTCCACCAGCATCGAGGGTTCGAGCGCCAGCACCTCGGGCTCGCCGGAGGCCGGGGCGGCCGGGGCGGCGGCGGCCTCGTCCTCGCTCAGGATGCGCCGGATGGAGGCAAGGATGTCCTCCATCGACGGATCGGCGGCCTCGCCGGGCTGCGGCGGGCTGCCCGGCGGGGCCGGCAGCGATCCGCTCATGCCGGCGCCCTTGGAGTCCTTGCCCGGTTCCATGCCGTCACCGACCGGGCTGTTCGGTGGCGTAGTCGCCGGTGCCGATCCAGCGATTGTGGACCGAGGCGTAATAGGCGGTCTCGTCGTACAGCGGCACCGGCAGCGTGAGATCGCGCGCGGTCAGGCGCCCGGCCGCGGACGCCACGGCGTAGCTGGCATTCACCAGGTTGGCCAGGTTCTGCACCAGGGTCACCCGCGAGTTCAGCAGCAACTGCTCGGCGTTCAGCACGTCGAGCGTGGTGCGGCTGCCGACGATGGCCTCGCGCTGCACGCCCTCCAGGGCGATCTGGTTGGAGCGGATCTGCGCCCGCGTGCTGTCGATGGTCGATTTGGCCGAATTGTAGGTTTCCCAGGCGGCGATGACCTGCTGCACGGCGGTGCGCCGGGCGTCGTCGATGAGCTTGCGGGTCTGCTGCTGCTGCTGGCGGGCCTGGCGGATGGCGGCGTACTCGGCACCGCCCTGGTAGATCGGGATGGTGGCGGCGATGACGATCTGCCCCAGCTTCGTCGTCTGGTTCTTGGTCACCGTGTCTTCGGCGCGCGAGATCGACCCCTGCAGGCTGAGGTTGGGCATCACCTTCGAGTACTGGATGTCGAAATTGTCCTTGGCCGCGGCGTCGTCGAACTGCGCCGCGACGACGTTCGGATTGTTGGACCCGGCTAACGCCTTGGCTTCCTCCAGCGTGCGCACGGGCAGGCGCAGCGGCTGCGGCTCGATGAGCTGGCCCGGCAGTTCGCCGACGTACTGCTGGAACTGCGAACGGGCGGTCTGCAGGTTGCCTTCCGCGGTCTGGCGGGTGGCGGTGGCGCCGGCCAGCGCCGCCTCGGCCTGGGCGACGTCGGTGCGGGTGATCTCGCCGACGCGGAAGCGGTCGTTGGTGGCCTGCAACTGGCGGGCCAGCACCTGCTCGTTGTTGACGTTCAGCGCCAGCACCTGCTGGTTGGCGATGACGCCGACGAAGGCATTGATGACGTTGATGAACAACTGCTGCTCGGCGGCCATGAGCCGGGCCCGCTGGCCGACCACCTGGTTTTCGGCGCGGTTGGTGTTGGCGCGGGTTTGTCCGCCGCGCCAGACCGGCTGGGTGATCTGCACCTGCTCGCTGTTGAGGCCGCGCTCGCGCAGGCTGTTCGATGTCGTCGAGACGGTGTTGTTGGCATTCTTGACGTCGCTGACCCCGTTGCCGTAGCCGGCACTGGCGGACATGGTGATCTGCGGGCGCCAACCGGCCAGCGCCTGCGGCACGTTTTCATCGACCGCGCGCAACTGGGCGCGGGCGGCCTGCAACCCCGGGTTGTTCGAATAGGCCGCGGCCAGCGCCTCGGTCACCGTGCGCGTCTCCGCCTGGGCGGGGCCGCTGGCCGCGAGGACGGCGATGACGCCGAGGACTAGTCCGTTTCGCAGCAACATCTTTCGACCCTCACTGGCTGGCCAGACCGGCGCGCGAACGAACCCGGTTCGCTCGACGCCGCCGCGAACGCTTCCATCTGCCACAGCCCAGCCCGGTTCGCCACGACTTTGCTGCGTGGCTGGCCTGGGGGGGCATCGCGCGGCCCGGGCGCATCGTCAGAACACGAAACCGGGCTCGCGGCCCAGCCCGGGCAGCGCCGGCGTGGCGCAGTCGAAGGCCGGCCGCAGGCTGATCGCCGATGTCGGACCGGTCCGCTCGCCCCACACGGCCTGCCCGATTCGCCCGGCCGCGACTCGCACACCGACCAGCCGCCCACCCTGCGGGCGGACCTGCCCGGCGATGGCGGCAGGCACCTGGCTGAATCCGCCCTCGATGAACACCAGGTCGTAGGGCGCCGCCGCGCGCCAGCCCGTCGCCAGCGGGCCGGACACGAGATGCACCGAGGGGGCCGCTTCGGCCAGCGCGGCGCGGGCAATGCGCAGCAGGTCCTCGTCCTGTTCCAGCGCCACCACGGCGGCCTCGCAGGCCGCCAGCACGGCGGCGCCGTAGCCGGTGCCGGCCCCCACCGCCAGCACGCGCTCGCCGGGTCGCGGATCGGCGAGTTGCACCAGCCTGGCCAGCAGCATCGGCTCCATGAGGCAGCGTCCGCCGGGCAGCGCCACGGCTTGGTCGGCATAGGCCCGGGCGGCGAGCGCCGGCGGCAGGAAGCGCTCGCGCGGCAGGGCCCGCATGGCGCCGAGCACGCGGCTGTCGGTTACCTTGTTGGGCCGCAACTGGCTGTCCACCATCCGGCTGCGCGGATCGGCGGGGTCGATCTCGGGACGGGTCATGGCTGGGCTGCGCTCATCGGGGTCGGTGCGTTATAGGAGGGGGGCCGGCCAGCGCCAAGCTCCGCCCGGGACGGGCTTGCGAACCCTCCCCCCCTGCGGCTATGTGAGCGCCAGGGTCCGGTGGCGGAGTGGTTACGCACAGGTCTGCAAAACCTGCTACCCCGGTTCAATTCCGGGCCGGACCTCCAGATCTCCAGAATTTCTGACGGGTTGCGAGCCGGACTGCTATCCGTCCGCTGCTCTATCCCCTTTTCCGAGCGCGGATAGGCCCGAACGGCGGAGGGCCGGTTAGGCACGCGCCAGCAGGTTCCGCACAGTCGAATGATGCCACTCTCCACCGCGGGCGGTGTTGGGCTCGGAGGCCGCGGTCGATCGCATGGATGGCGCGTTGGATGGCTGGGTGTTCGAATCCTTCGTGCCCGCCGCGGACGTAGCGCTGGACGAGGGCGTCGAACGCCTGATGCCGAACACGAAGCCCCTCTTGAAAAGATGATGATCCGCCGGCAGCGGCGGAAAGTGACGATCCGTCTTGCTTGCTGCCGTCGGAGCGGGTTTTCCAGTCGTATTCGGGGCCGTATTGGCCTTCGGTTCCAAATTCTTGGGTTTTGCCATCGTCGAGCCCCAGATGTTTGATTGCCAATACGTGCATATTGTGCCTGCCGGCAGAGAGATCAATTCCAATTCGGAACGGTAATCTGGTCTTACTATCCCGGTAGTTGATCGCCGCCAACTCGACCGGTCGGCATCGTGTAGCGCGGACGGTGCCGCGGGCCAGGTTAGAGGTGTCGAGGTCGGCCCGCGAGAACTCGCTGCGAACGCGGCGGTCGGTCGGCCGGCGGTAGCGTGCCGGGGATGGTGTCTGCCCGACCTGCCGGCGGGCGCGCCAGTGAGCCTGCCGCTCGGCGTTGCCGAGGGCGTGCTCGCCCTCCGGTTGGCGGCCTCTTGGCCTCGGCTGTTCTCCGTCACGTAACGGAATACAAGGGGTTTCAGGCGGCGACGGCCTTGGGCGGCCGGCTCGGCGGCACGGGCAGCAGGCGTGTGCGGAGCGCGGGGCCAGCAAGCGAAATCCCGGCTGCCGGCGCCCCGCCCGAACTGGGGCGACGGTAGCAACCCATCCGCCGGAATTGTTATGAGCGGCACCAAGCTGATTGCGGTACTGCCCGGCGGCGCCTACGGTCGCCCCGGTTGAGCCGGCCCAGCCGGATATCATGGCAAATGTCGGATTGAAGAAGTCGAGGTGACAGCGTGAGCAAGGTGAGGGTTGGCCTGATCGGCAGTGGCTTCATTGCTGCGGTGCACGTGCGCGCTTTCCGCCGGGTCTACGGCGTCGCAGTCGACGTCCGCACCGTGATCTCGCTCGACGACAACGTCGCCGACTTCGCCCACCGCTTCGCCATCCCGAACAGCGGGCGCGATTGGCGTGCCATCCTCAACGACCCCGAGATCGACGTGGTCGACATCTGCACCCCGCCCGACCTGCACGCCGAAATGGTCATCGCCTGCATGCGCGCCGGCAAGCACGTCATCTGCGAAAAGCCCTTCACCGGCTACTTCGGCCGCCCGGGCGACGCCACCCCGGTCGGCACCAAGGTGGCGAAATCGGTGATGTACCAACGGGTGATGGAGGAGATGGAGACGACCTGCGCCGCCATCCGCGCCTCCGACCGGCTGTTCTGCTACGCCGAGTGCTGGGTGTACGCGCCGGCGGTCGCCAAGGCGGCGGAAATCATCCGTGCCAGCGGCGACAAGGTCCTGTTCATCAGGGCGGAGAATGGGCACAGCGGCTCGCACGCGGCCCACGCCGCCAACTGGTCGCTGTCCGGCGGCGGGGCACTGATCCGCCAGGGCTGCCATCCGCTCACCGGCGTGCTCTACCTCAAGGGCGTGGAGGCCGCCGCCCGCGGCGAGCGCATCACCGTCACCGACGTCACCTGCGACGTCGGCCTGATTGCCCCCACCCTGACCCCGCAGCAGCGCACCTACCTGCAGGCCCATCCGGTCGACGTCGAAGACTGGGGCGTGCTGAGCGTCACCTTCTCGGACGCCACCAAGGCCACGGTGTTCGCCTCCGACATGGTCATGGGCGGGCTGCGCAACCTGTTGGAAGCCCACACCACCGGCGGGGCCGTCTACGCCAACATCGCGCCCAACACCAACGTCGTGGCCTACCTGACCGACGAATCCCGCCTCGGCGACGTGTACATCAACGAGAAGCTCGACCGTAAAACCGGCTGGCAGTTCGTCTGCGTCGACGAGGAAGGCATCCGCGGCTTCACCGGCGAGATGCAGGACTTCATGGAATGCGTCAGCCTCGGCCGCCAGCCGGTCTGCGGCCTCGACCTTGCCTACGACACGATCAAGGTCCACTACGCCGGCTACCAGGCGGCCGAGGAAGGGCGCCGGATCAGCCTCTAGGACTGTCGGTGCGGCGGTGCAGGCATCGCCATCGCGGCGGATCCGCCCGGCCCGGTCCGGCTTGCGGACGATGCAAATGTGCCGCGGCACCGACTCGGGCCGGCCTGGAAAAGCAGCTCTCCGCACGGTTGAGCCACGACGCAGGTGTGGGGGCAAACACCAAAGCAGACCGCCCCGGCTTGCTGGACGGATAATGCACGATCAACGGGAAATGCCGCTTTAAGCCCGCCGAGGTGCGGCGCACACAGGAGATCCAGGAAATGGCAGAAGCAACCTCGCGGCGGATCAGGTTCGCGGTGATCGGCGTCGACCACCGCCATATCTACGATATGACCGGCCGCCTCCTCGAACTCGGCCACGAATGCGCCGGCTACTGGACCGACGGCGAGCCGCGAACGCTCGCCGGCTTCGTCAAGCGCCATCCGCACATCCCCCGCGTCGCCGACAAGCGGCGCCTGATCGAGGATCCGACGGTGGCGCTCATCCTCACCGCCGCCATCCCCTGCGACCGGGCCGCCATCGCCATCGAGGCGATGCGTGCCGGCAAGGACGTCGGCACCGACAAGCCGGGCTGCACCACCCTCGCCCAACTCGCACAATTGCGCCGCGTCGTCGCCGAGACCGGGCGCATCTGGTCGGTGAACTATTCCGAGCGCTTCGAGGTGGCGGCGGCGACGCGGGCGCTGGAACTGGTGCGGGCCGGCGCCATCGGCCGGGTGGTGCAGACCACCGACCTTGGCCCGCACCGGATCAACCGCCTCCTTCGCGATGCATGGTATTTCCGCCACGACGCCGTCGGCGGCATCCTCGCCGACATCGGCTGCCACCGGGTCGATTCGTTCATGACCTTCACCGGCTCGACCGATGCCGAAATCCTCCACGCCGCCGTTGGCAACTTCGCCAATCCCGACGACACCGACTATGCCGACTACGGCGAGATGGTGCTCAGCAGTCCGCAGGCCCGCGGTTTCGTCCGCCTCGACTATTACACGCCCGACGGGCAGGCCAGCTGGGGCGACGGGCGGTTCTTCATCCTCGGCACCGACGGCTACATGGAGCTGCGCCAGGAACTCGACATCGCCGGCCGCGAAGGCTCGGACCATCTGTTCGTGGTCGACAACAAGTCCACCCGCTACATCGACTGCCACGACGCTGGCCTGCCGTACTATCCGGCCCTGGTCGCCGATGTGCTCGACCGCACCGAGACCGCCATGGCGCAGAGCCATTGCTTCAAGGTGATGGAGATCGCCATGCAGGCCGAGGCGAAGGCGACCCGGCTCGGCTTTCTGGCGCGCTGAGCAATCGCGCGACGCTTCGGCGCCGCCAGCATCGACGTGCTCCGTCAGCTGGCCAGGCGGCCAGGGTTTGCTGGCGACCACGGCTTCCCCTGCGAGAGCACAACGGCGTTCCCACCGGGGACGTGGCGATGGCGCGCGCCGGCCCGCTGCGCGACCACTCACGCAAGCCGGCGCCCGGCCACATCTGGTTGTTGTCCGAGGGCGCGAATGGTTCGATACTATCACAGTTCTGGGATGGCCATCCGGCCAATGCCGGATTCAATTTTGTCCCAATGCGGAGAGGAACACCAAGATGTCCATGACACGTCGCGGCATGCTTTACGGCTCGCTCGGAGCGGTCGCGGTCGGGGTGACACGCCGGCCGGCGCGTGCGGCCGCCGAACCCATCCGGTTAGGCTGGCTGGTGGCACTCACCGGCGCGAATTCGGCATTCGGTATCGGCGTCAACCGTGGTGTCGTGTATGCGGTGAACAAGATCAACGCCGCCGGTGGCATCAACGGCCGCATGATCGAGGTCATCACGCGCGACACCCAGGGCGATCCGGCGAAGGCGGTGAACGCCGCCGTCGAAATGGCCTCCAGCATCAAGGTGCACGCCGTCTTCGGCCCCACCAACTCGGGCGAAACGCTGGCCACCACGCCGATCTTCGCCCGCGCCAAGGTGCCCAGCCTGGTCGTCAACCAGGTGAACAGCCTGATCGACCCGGTGAAATTCCCCAACGCCTTCCGCATGGCTCCCTATCTCACCCAGTGGGACGACGCCAACCGCCATTACATCCTCGACATCATGAAGGTGAAGAAGGTCGCGGTGATCGGCGACAACACGGGCTACGGCACCACCGCGACCGCCGAGGCGGTCGCCGCTTTCAAGAAGGCTGGTGCCGACGTGGTCTATGACGCGGTCGTCGATGCCAACGCGCAGGACCTGTCGCCGTATCTCCTGCGCGCCCGTGCCGGCGGCGCCGAGGCGGTCGCGGTGTGGAGCGATAGCACCGGCATGAATGCCCGGATGATGAACGCGCGCGGGCAACTCGGCTGGGACGTGGTGTTCTCCGGCCATCCGGCCCTGGGCTCGGGCGATGTTCTCAGGCTGCTCGAAAAGCCGGCCTACTGGGACAAGGTCTACGTCATCGGCTGCAAGGCGTGCAGCTTCGACGACAAGGGCAACCTGCCGGCGCCGACGCAGGCGTTCGTCGACGAGGTGAAGGGCAAGATCGAACTGAGCGACACCTCGCTTTACTGGGTCATGGTGGGGGTCGATGGCGTGCGTCTCGTGGCCGACGCCGTCGCCAAGGCCGGATCGAGCGATCCGGACGCGATAATCGGCTACTGGAACCACATCACGAAGTGGCCGGGGCTGTATGGCCACTACTCGTTCACGCCCACGGATCACAACGGCTACCCGACCGATGAGATCGTGATGTCGCTTGCCAGTTCGCAGAAGAACGGCTGCTTCATCCCGGCACCCGGCTACGCCGCCTGATGTTGCAATCGATCCTGGGGTACGGGCTGGCGATGGGCGCGATCTATGCGCTCATCGCCATCGCCTACAACGTCATGTTCAGCGCCTCGCGGGTGTTCAGTTTCACCGCCGGCACGCTGGGCATGCTGGGTGGCGTGCTCGGGGCGCTGTTCATCAACCGCCTCGGGCTGCCCGTGCTGCCGGGGTTGCTGGCGACGCTTGCGGCGTGTGCGCTGTTCGGCGTGGTCACCGAATTCGTCGCCGTCCGCCCGGTGCTGGGCAGCCTGGACCAGCACCTCTACGTGCTGTCGACGCTGGCGCTGGCACTGATGGTGACGCAGTTCACGGCGATCGAGTGGAGCACCGAGCCACAACCGTTCCCGCAATTCATTCCAGTGGACGTGCTGGGCGTGCGCGAGCGGTTCTGGTTGCCAGTGGTGGCCTGCGGGCTGGTGCTCGGCGGGCTGGAGTTGCTCTACCGGCACAGCGTGGTGGGCCGCGCCTTCCTGGCGATCGCCGAGGATAATTTCGCCGCCCGCGCCCTCGGCCTGCCGGAGACGGGCCTGCGGATGGCCAGCTACGCGCTCGCCGGCGCCATCGGCGGGCTCGCCGGGTTCACCGGCGGCGGCATCCTGCTGGCTTTCTTCGCCAATGCCTCGCCGCTCAACTTCTACGGCTTCATCCCGGTCGCGGTCGGCGGCATCGGCAACAATCGCGGCGCGGTGGTGGGCGGGCTGGTGCTCGGCCTGTTGCAGCAGGCGGCCAACTTCCTGGTGGGCGGGGTGTTCGCCTCGGTCGCCGTGTTCAGCGTCTTCGTCGTACTGCTGTTGCTGGCGCCGCAGGGCCTGTTCGGCGCGCCAGCGGTGCGGCGGGTATGACGGCGCGCGCGGGGGCGCCCGGCACCGCCGGCGGGCCGGAAAGCATGCCGGGGCCGGCGGCGCTGGTGGGCGTGTTGGCACCGTTTGTCGTGCTGTTCGGGCTGGCCTCGCTGCTACCGTTGACCGGCAACGCCTATTTCGGGCTGATCGTTGGCCGTGCCGCGGTCTACTGGGTGCTGGTTTCCGGGCTTAATCTGGTGGTCGGTTTCGCCGGCCAGCTGGCGCTGGGCTGGGTCGCGCTGCTGACGCTCGGCGCCTACGTCACCAGCGTGCTCTCGGCCGGCACGGCGACGCCGCCGATCTCGCCTTATTTCGCCCTGGCGGCGGCGGCGCTGGTCGGCGGGGTTGCCGGCGTCATCATCGGCCTGCCGGCCTTGCGGCTGCGCACCTTCTACTTTGCCATGAGCACGTTCGGCTTCGCCACCGTCATCACCCAGATCGCGCTGGGCTGGCAGAGCGTCACCGGCGGCGGCATCGGCGTGGTCGGGCCGACCTTCGGCGGTCCCTTCGCCTCCACCTGGGGGTTCTATTACTTCTGCCTCGGCGTGGCGGCGCTGTGCACCTGGTTGAGCGCCAACATCGCCCACAGCCGGTTCGGCCGTGCCCTGATGGCGGTTCGCGACGCCGAGGTCGCAGCCGAGGCCAGCGGCATTTCCAAGCCCTTGCTGCTGCCGCTGGTGTTCCTGTTCGCCGGCGCGACGGCGGCCACCGCCGGCGGCCTGTTCGCCGCGCTGCAGTCCTACATTACGCCGGATGCCTTCACCATCGACCTGTCGCTGCTGTTCTTCATCGCCATCCTGATCGGCGGGCGGGGTTCCATTCTCGGCCCGCTGCTCGGCACGGTGCTGCTGGCACTGCTGCCCGAGTTCGCCGCCCCGCTGGTTGCCTGGGCGCCCTTCCTCTATGCTGCGCTGTTGCTCGTCATCGTTCTGCTGGTGCCGGGCGGCATCGCCAGATTGCTCGACTTCCGCTCCCGCCGGCCGCTGCAAACCGGGCGGACCATCACGCCGGACCTGGAAGCGCTGCCCGCTTTGTTGCCGGCGCGCACCGCCACCGAGCCGATGGCGATCGAGAAGGCGGTGCTGAGCTTCGGCGGCGTCAAGGCCATCGACGACCTGAGTCTGACGGTCACGCCCGGCCAGGTGCACGGGCTGATCGGCCCGAACGGCTCCGGCAAGACGACGCTGCTCAACGTCGTTTCCGGCTATTACCGGCCCGACTCCGGCGCCGTGCGCCTGGGGGCGCTGACGCTGCGGCCCGGCGCGCCACAGACGCGGGCGGGCGCCGGCATCGCGCGGACCTTCCAGGCGCCGCGCATCGTCGGCGAGGCCTCGGTGCTCGCCAACGTCATGATCGGCGGCATGGTGCGCGGCCGGGCCAGCTTCGTCGAGACAATGCTGAGCCTCGCGCGCCACCGCGAGGACGAACGCCAGTTGCGCGCCCGCGCCCTGCTGGCGTTGCAGGCGGTAGGGCTGGGCCGGCTGGCCGAGATCCGGGCCGACCGCCTCCAGCACACCGAACTGCGCTTCCTGGAAATCGCCCGCGCGCTGATGCCCGATCCGGCCTTCCTGCTGCTCGACGAGCCGGCGGCGGGGTTGGCGGCGGACGAAATTGCCCTGCTCGGCGGGCTGATCACGGCGATCAGCCGGCTTGGCATCGGCGTGCTGCTGGTCGAGCACCATGTCGACCTGGTGTTCGACATTTGCGCTCGCGTAACCGTGCTCAACCTCGGCCGAGGGCTCGCCAGCGGCACGCCGGCGGAAATCCTGGCCCATCAGGATGTCATCAATGCCTATCTCGGAGGCTGAGCCCCTGCTTTCCGTGGCCGGGCTGATGGCCGGCTACGGCAAGCTGCGCGTGCTGCACGGCGTCGACCTGCGGGTGGGAAAGGGAGAACTGGTCGCCATCCTCGGCCCGAACGGCGCCGGCAAGAGCACCCTCCTGTGCACGATCGCAGGGCTGCTCGCCAAGCAGGCCGGGCGGGTGGTGTTCGACGGGCACGACCTGGCCGGCCTCGGGGCGCGCGAGACGGTGCGGCTCGGCATCGGCCACGTCATCCAGGACCACCGCATCTTCACCCGCCTTTCCGTCGAGGACAACCTGCTGCTGGCCGGCTACGACCTGCCGCAGAAGGCCCGGCTGGAGCGGATCGAGGCGGTGTTCGCGCTGTTCCCGGAGATCGCCGCCAAGCGCAGCGAGCACGGCAGCGCGCTGTCCGGCGGCCAGCAGCAGATGCTGGCGGTGGCGCAGGGGTTGGTGCGCCAGCCCAAGCTGCTGATGCTCGACGAGCCCTCGGCCGGCCTGTCGCCGGTGCTGGTGGACCGGGTGCTGGCGGTGGCGGCATCGCTGCGCGCGGGCGGCACCTCGGTGCTGCTGGTGGAGCAGTCCGTGCAGAAGTCGCTGGCCTTCGCCGATCGCGTCTATGCGCTCGCCGGCGGGCAGATCGTGCTGGAGGCGGCGACCTCCGAGCCCGACCTGCCGCACCGGCTGAAGGCCGCCTATTTCGGCCAGACCGAGGCTGCCGCCGGCTGAGCAGGCAGCGGACCCGGCACCGGAAGCGGCTTGCGCGTCCGCCCAGTCAAAGGTCCAGCCCGATCAGATCGGTCGTGATCCGGGTCCCCGCCACCCGAAGCTTTCCCACAGTGATCGGCAACTGGAAGCGGCGCGGGCCGGCGCTTCCAGGGTTCACGAACAACACGCCGTCGCTTTGCCGCTGCTCCGGCCGATGCGAATGCCCGAAAATGACGGCGTGGAAGCCTGCCGCGGCGGGGTCCAGGTTGAATTGGCCGACATCGTGCAGGACGTAGATGAGGGCGGCGCCGACGCTCAGCACCGCCGTTTCGGGCAGGGACGATGCCCACGATCCCCGGTCGACATTGCCCCGCACGGCCGTGACCGGCGCGAGGGCAGCAAGCTCCCCGAGCACCGCCGGGTCGCCCACATCGCCTGCATGGATGATGAAATCGCTGCCGTCCAGCGCGCGCACCGCCTCGGGTCGGAGGAGTCCGTGGGTATCTGAGATCAGCCCGACCACAAGCTCATCCGGAAGGGGCATTTCGCGTCAGCTCTGCTCCGATTCGCCCTGCGCCCGCGGCCCCAGGAAGCGGGACGTCCCCTGGGCCGCCATGCAGACCATCGCACGGGCGAACCGGCGGGCGCCGGGCAAGGCTGCGGGCGTCGTAGTGGACTAGGTGGGGGTGTTCCAGAACCTGCAGAAGGCCCTGGCCGTTCTTATTCACGGCATGGCAGGGATTCGCGGGCGGGGCTGATCGCCGACCCGCGCAATCCACTGCTGGTCACCCACGCTGTCGCCGCCATCTTGCGCGCCCGTATCCTCGCCATCGCCTGCGGCTACGAAGACGCCGACGACCTCGACCACCTGCGCACCGATCCCGCCTTCAAGCTCGCCTGCAGCCGGCTGCCGGACAGCGGCGATGATCTCTGCTCGCAGCCGACCATGTCGCGCTGGGAGAACGCCCCCATCCTGCGCGAGGTGATGCGCATCTACTGCGCCAGCTACCCCGCACCACCCGCCGCCATCACGTTCGAATCGACCGTTGCA
>CAIMEK010000401.1 GCA_903839965.1 uncultured Acetobacteraceae bacterium
CCGCCGAGGCCGCCGCCGCATGCGCCTCCAGGGCGCGCCGCCAGCGCACCTCGAAGCCCAACTCCAACCGCGGCACCTCGCCGGCATCGGCCAGCACGGTGCGGGCCGCATCGCGCCGGGCCAGCCACGGTCGCACCGCCCGCAGCGTGGCCAGCGCGGCATGCGCGGCGTCCACCGCCTCGCGCTCGGCACGCAGCGCGTCCAGCGCGGCGGCGGCCTCGGCGGCGCGCTTTTCCAGGGCGACGAAGGCTTCCGGGCGCAGCGCCGCCTGCTGCAGCGCGCGGCCCGCCTCGATCGCCTCGGCATTGGCCCGCCATAACGGCCGCGCCTCATGCCGCCGCTCCGCCCGCCCGATGGCGTCGCGGTCCGCGAGCAGCTTGTCCAGCAACCGCTGCACCCGCCCGAGGCCGCCGCTGCCGGCCAGCAGCATGTCCCCGAGCCGGCCGGAGGAGCGGCACAGTTCCAGCCCGCCCTCGCGCAACAGGTGGCTGTCGAGCGCGAACAGGTCCTCGAACAGCCGCCGGTCGGCGCTGCCCAGCAACCGCCGCAACGTCTCCGACGGCACCGCCTCCGCCCCGTCCGACAGCGTGTTGCCGCGCCCCTTGCGGCGGACCAGCGTGAAGCCGCCCGCCTCGTCGCGCACCCGCGCCGACAGGCGCATGTTCTGGGTGCCGTAGAGCCAGGCCATCGGCGAGCGTTCCGGGATGTCGAACAGCAGATCGCCGAAGGCGCGCCGCAGCACCGATTTGCCGCCGCTGTTCGGCGCCACCAGCAGGTTGATCCGCCCGGGCGCCGGATCGAACGCCAGTTCCTGCTTCAGGAACGGGCCATAACGATCGAGAATAAGACTTTCGAAGCGCATCATTCCTCCGCCAGTCCGGCCAGCAGCAGGTCGCGCGCCTGCGCCAGCACCTGTGCGGGATGGTGGATCGCGTGGTCCGCCGGCAGGGCGTTCGGCGGCAGGCGGGAGAGCAGTTGCGCCGGCCAGTCGCCCAGCAGGTCGTCCGCCGGCGCCTCGGCCAGGGCGACGACCCGCCGCGCCAGCGCGCCCAGCGCGTCGCCGCGGGCGGCCAGCGCCGGGTCGGTCGCCGGGCGGGTGCGCAGCTCGACCCCCTCGATCCACAGCGCCTCCGAGAGCATCCGCGCCTCGGCCCGCAGCTTCTCGTGCAGGTCGATCAGGCCGCCGTGCAGGGCGGTGGCCCCGGTGAGCGTCACGCGCACCGCCAGCGGTCGTCCGTCGGCGGTGGCCAGCGCCTCGGCGAGCACGGCCGAGGCCGCCTGCATCGCCGCGTCCTCGGCCGTGCAGCCCGTGAGGTCGAGGCTCGCGCGGGTCCAGCGGAAGGCGTCCAGCACCCGGTGCCCGACATCGACCACCCGCCCGTCGGCCACGCTGACCAGGGTGGCGCCCTTCGCCCCGGCCTCGTTGACATGCCGGCCCTGCAGGTTGCCGGGAAACACGATCCAGGGATCGCGGCTCACCACTTCGCCGGCATGGATGTGGCCCAGCGCCCAGTAGTCGTACTGCAACGCCGCCAGTTCGCTGCGCGTGCAGGGCGCGTAGCGCGCGTGCGGGCCGCCCACCTGGTCCAGCCCGGTGTGCAGCACGCCGATATTGAGCAGCCCCTCGACGCGGGGCGGGTAGCCGCGCACCAGGTTGTCGGTGACATCGCGGGTGGCGAAGCTCTGGCCGTGGACCACCACCCCGAACCCCGGCAGCGGCACCGTCTCGGGCTTGCCGTGGTCCAGCACCCGCACCCCCTCGGGCAGGCGCAGCGAGCGGGTCATCTTGCTCTCGGCGTCGTGGTTGCCGCGGATGACGATGACCGGTTTGCCCGCCCGGGTCAGCCGCGCCATCTGCTGGCCGAAGAAGATGCCGGTGCGGTAGTCCGGCCAGTTGCCGTCGTAGACGTCGCCGGCGATCAGCACGAAGGCTACGTCCTCGGCCAGCGCCAGGTCCACCAGGTTGCCGAGCGCGCGCCGCGTGGCGTTGCGGATGCGCTCCACCGGGGCGCCGTCCGCGCTGTCGAGCCCGTGCAGCGGGCTGTCGAGGTGGATGTCCGCCGCATGCAGGAACCGGAAGTTCACAGCCGCTCCTCCCGCCACCGCTGCCAGCCTGCCGCCCGCAGCGCGCAGGCCGGGCAGGTGCCGCAGCCCAGGCCCCAATCGTGGCGGTGCTCGCGGTCGCCGAGATAGCAGGTGTGGGTGCGCTCGACGATCAGCTCCACCAGCGGCGCGCCGCCCAGCTCCTCGGCGAGTTCCCAGGTGGCCGCCTTGTCCAGCCACATCAGCGGCGTCTCCACCACGAAACGCCGCGCCATGCCGAGGTTGAGCGCCAGTTGCATGGCCTTGAGCGTGTCGTCGCGGCAATCCGGGTAGCCGGAATAGTCGGTTTCGCACATGCCGGCGACGATCCGCCGCAGGTCGCGCCGGCAGGCGATCGCCGCCGCGTAGGCGAGGAAGATCAGGTTGCGGCCGGGCACGAAGGTGCTGGGAAGCCCGTCGGCGTTCATGCGGATCTCGGCCTCGGTGGTCAGCGCGGTGGCGCCGAGGGCGGCCAGCGAGGCGCCGAGATCGACCACATGGTCCTCCCCCAGCCGCTCGCCCCAGTCGAGCAGGTCAGCCACCCCTTCGCGCACCGGGCCGCGGCAGTCGAGTTCGACGGCGTGGCGCTGGCCATAGGCGAACCCGACGGTTTCGACGCGGGCGTAGCGCGACAACGCCCAGGCCAGGCAGGTGGTGGAGTCCTGGCCGCCGGAAAACAGCACCAGGGCCGATTCGTTATGCCTCATCACAATCCACCTTCGTCCAACGAATGCGGTTTCGTGGCCCGCCGTCTGGTGCCTATGCTGGACCTATGAGCCTCGATTTCAACGAAGAAGAAATCGTCCGCTATTCGCGCCACATCCTGCTGGCGGAAGTGGGCGGCGCGGGCCAGGCCCGGCTGCGGAACGCCAGCGTGCTGGTGGTCGGCGCCGGCGGGCTCGGCAGCCCGCTGGTGCTCTACCTGGCCGCCGCCGGCGTCGGGCGCATCGGCATCGTCGACGACGACGTGGTGGAGCTGTCCAACCTGCAGCGCCAGGTCGCCCATACCACGGCGCGGCTGGGGGTGGCGAAGGTGGAGTCCGCGGCGACGGCGGCACGCGCCATCAACCCGAACGTGCGCCTCGAGCCGCACCGGGTGCGGCTGTCGGCGGCGAACGCGCTGGGGCTGATCGGCCAGTACGACATCGTCTGCGACGGCAGCGACAATTTCCCCACCCGCTTCCTGGTGGCGGATGCCTGCGTGCTGGCCCGGCGCACCCTGGTTTCCGCCGCGGTGCTGCGCTTCGAGGGCCAGCTTTCGGTGTTCAAGCCGCATGCCGGCGGCCCCTGCTACCGCTGCCTCTACGCCGCGCCGCCGCCGCCCGGGATGGTGCCGAGCTGCAGCGAGGCCGGCATTCTGGGCGCGGTGGCCGGCGTGATGGGCACGCTGCAGGCCACCGAGGTGCTGAAGGAAATCCTCGCCATCGGCGAGAGCATGGCTGGCCGCCTGCTGATCTGGGACGCGCTGGCCAGCCGCTTCCGCGACGTGCGCCTGCGCCCCGATCCCCACTGCGTCGCCTGCGGACCGAACGCGACGCTGCACGACCTGTCCGCTCACAAAAACTCGGAGGGCCCCACCTGTGGCACCTGACACCCTTGGCATCCTGCTGATCTCCGGCACGCATGAGCGCGCCCATTATGCCTTTGTGCTGGCCGCCGGCGCCGCCGCGCTGGGGCGGAAGGCGGTGCTGTTCGCCACCAACGCGGGCTGCTCGGCGCTGTGCACGGACTGGTCGGGGCTTGAGCAGAGCGGGCGCGACGCCGCCATGCGCTCGCGCGGCGTGGCCGGCATCGGCGAGCTGCGCGAGTCCGCGGTGGAACTTGGCGTGCGGCTGATCGCCTGCGAGTCCGGGCTGCGCGTGGACGCGATCGAACCGGCGCAATTGCTGCCGGGCGTGGAGGTGGCGGGGGTGGCGACCTTCCTGGAGGCCTGCGCCGGCGGCCAAATGCTGAGTCTGTAGCCTTCATGCTTGACCCGGCGCGAGTCGGGTGCTCACGGATTGATGCATGAACCATTGGTCCATGGTGCTGGCAACCTGTGCGGTGGCCGTGCTGGCCACGGCGCCGGCTCTGGCCCAGACGCCGCCGCCTCCCGCTGCCCCGCAAACCGGCTCGCTGCACCAGCCGACCGCCGCCGAAAAGGCGG
>CAIMEK010000402.1 GCA_903839965.1 uncultured Acetobacteraceae bacterium
CTGAGCACGATAACATCGCACAGCAGCCAAAACTTATTAACCTTGACAATATCCGATAAGTATTATGGAAGTTATTAACGCCCTTGGCAGAAGAAAAACTGCGCTGGCAGCCTACGGCCTCACCCGCTTCTTCGTGCGCGGCGCCGGCGCCGTCGTGGTGGCGCTGCTGTTCACCAAGATGCTGCCCGAAACGCTGCTGGTGATCCCGTATTTCCAGATCATGTCCGAACTCGGGCTGATCGACACGCACCTGGCGCTCATCCTCGTCTACTCCTCCTTCTCGGTGCCCTTCGCGGTGTGGATGCTGGTCGGCTTCTTCCGCACCATCCCGCGCGAAATCGACGAGGCGGCGCTGGTGGACGGCGCCACCCGCCTGACCGCGCTGTGGCGCGCAGTGCTGCCGATGGCCGCGCCTGGGCTGGTGGCGGTCGGCCTGTTCACCTTCCTGCTGGCCTGGAACTCCTATGTCTGGGCGCTGGTGCTCACCACCGATTCGCGGATGTACGTGCTGTCGGTGGGCGTCGCCACCATGATCGGCGAATACCGCGTGCAGTGGAACGAACTGATGGCCGCCGCGGTGATCGCCGCCCTGCCGGTGATGCTGCTCTACTCCCTGCTGGACCGTCACCTGGTGTCCGGCCTCACCGCCGGCGCGGTGAAGGGCTGACCCCCGGCCCTGGCATCCGCCGCCGCGCCGTGATCAAGTCGCGCACCCAACCATGCCGGAGGAAAGCGACATGGCATCCATCAGCGTGCTGGCCACCGGCGACAGCTTCATCACCCGCCGCACCGCGCCGACCGACGAGCTCCGCCGCCTCGCCGAGATCGTGCAAAGCGCCGAAGCCCGCTTCACCAATTTCGAGGTGCTGACCCCCGGCCCCGCGGCATTCCCCAACGCGGTCAGCGGCGGCACCTGGGCGAATGCCCCCGCCGGCGTCGTCGATGACCTCGCCGCCCTTGGCTTCAACCTTACAACCTGCGCCAACAACCACACGCTCGACTATTCCTATGCCGGGCTGGCGGCCACCCTGCGCGAACTGGACCGCGCCGGCATCGTGCATGCCGGGGTGGGCCGCACGCTCGCCGAGGCGGCCGCGCCGCGCTACCTGGAATGCCCCTCCGGACGCATCGCCCTGATCGCCGCCACCGCCACCTGCCACGACACCGACATCGCCGGCCAGCAACGCCCCGACCAGGCCGGCCGCCCCGGCGTGAACCCGCTGCGCCACGTCGCCACCTACCACCTGCCGCGCCGCGAACTGCAGGCACTGGCGGCGATGGCGACCGCATGCGCCATCAACGATACCCACACGCTGCGGGTCAAAGCCGGCTTCGCCGAACCGCCGGAACCGGGCGTCGTGCTGTTCGGCAACCATCGCTTCCGCGAAGGCGCGGCCGGCGTGCAGACAGTGCCCCGCGCCTCCGACATCGCGCGCCTGCACGCCGCCATCGCCGAGGCCCGCCGCCAAGCCGACTTCGTGCTGGTCAGCCTGCATGCGCACGAGCAGCGCGGCCTGGACAAGGCCGTGCCCGCGGCCTTCGTGGAAGCAGCCAGCCGCGGCTGCATCGAGGCCGGCGCCCACGCGGTGCTGGGCCACGGCCCACACGTGCTGCGCGGCATCGAAATCCACCAGCACCGGCCGATCTTCTACTCGCTGGGCAATTTCTTCTTCCAGAACGAAACGGTCGAGAACCTGCCTGCCGACTTCTACGAAAAATACGACATGGGCCTGACCGAAAGCACCGCCGACGGCCTGGACAAGCGCTCGGCCAACAACACCCGCGGCTTCATCGCCGATCCCTGGGCCTGGAAGTCGGTTATGCCACGCTTCGTCATCGAAGACGGCAAACTGGCATCCTGCGAGCTGTTCGGCGTGGAACTGAACGGCGAAACCCGCGCCCGCCGCGGCACGCCGCGACTGTCCGAGAACACCTCGATCTTCGCCCACCTCGCCGAGCTTTGCGCGCCCTACGGAACCCGCCTCCAAACCGAGGGCGGCGTGGCACGGATCGTGCTGTAAGGAAGGCCAGGGGCGCTGCCCCATAGGCGCGGAGATAAAAGAAATATCCTTTCTTGTCAGTTGGTTGGATTTCCC
>CAIMEK010000403.1 GCA_903839965.1 uncultured Acetobacteraceae bacterium
CGGCGGCGGCGCCTCGGGGAGCAGCGTGGGCGGCACGGCGGCGGTGGCCGGCTCGGGCACCGGAGCGGCGGGGGTCGGAACGGCCGCCGGAACCGGCGCGGTCGCCGGCGGCGAGGGGATCACCGTCGCCACCTCGGAAACCGGCTGCGCGGCGGGCCCGGGGCGAAGGTAGAACGGCAACGTCCCCGCCGCGGCGCCCAGAACAACGATGCAAAGCACCACACCGGCGCGCGCAAGATGGCCCCGGAAAGCACGGGCGGGACGGAACGGGGAATGGATCATGCTGACGTCCAATGGAGGACCGCCAATGCGATGCCGCACCACGGGCCTCGGCGTCAACTGAATTCGCCCGGAGTCGGGATCGGGACGACCCCGCCCGTTACCAGTGTGCCACGAGCGCCGGTTGATTTTCCGCTTCTGCCGCGGCGGCGAGCATGCCATTGAACGCGCCGCATTGCGCAGCCCGGGCACCGCGCGGGGCCCGGACCGTCGGTTTGACCGCACCCCTATCGCCGCGCAGGATGCCGCCATGATCCTGTTGATCGACAACTACGACAGCTTCACGTTCAACCTCGTCCACTTCCTGGGCGACCTGGGCGCCCGTTGCGACGTGCGCCGCAACGACCAGCTGAGCGTGGCGGAGGCGCTGGCAAGCGCCCCGGAGGCGATCGTGCTGTCGCCCGGGCCCTGCACGCCGAACGAGGCTGGTATCTGCCTGGAGCTTATCGCGGCCGCCGCCGGGCGGATTCCCATCCTCGGCGTGTGCCTGGGCCACCAGGCGATCGGCCAGGCGTTCGGCGGCGAAGTGGTGCGCGCGCCGGCGCCGATGCACGGCAAGGTGACGCCGGTGCAGCACGATGGCACCGACATCTTCGCGGACGTGCCGAGTCCGTTCGAGGCCACCCGCTACCACAGCCTGGTGGTGCGCCGCGACGGACTGCCGCCGGTGCTGGTGGAAACCGCGCGCAACGCCGAAGGGCTGATCATGGCATTGCGCCACCGCGACCTGCCGATATTCGGCGTGCAGTTCCATCCGGAGAGCATCGCCAGCCAGCACGGCCATCGCATTCTCGCCAATTTCCTGGCGATCGCGCGCGGCAGCAACGTTCCCGCGTCGGCGCGCGCCGCCTGAACGAACGGGGCCACCGCGTGTTTATGAACCTGAAGTCCCTGCTCGCCCGCCTCGCCGCCGGCGAAACGCTGTCGGCCGACGAGGCCGAAGCGGCGTTCGGCGTGATCATGTCCGGCGAGGCCACGCCGGCGCAGATCGCCGGCCTGCTGATGGCCATGCGGGTGCGCGGGGAGACGGTGCCGGAAATCATCGGCGCGGTGCGCGCCATGCGGGCCCGCATGACCCGGGTGGAGGCCCCGCCGGGAGCGATCGACGTGTGCGGCACCGGCGGCGACAACGCCGGCACGCTGAACGTGTCCACCGCCGTCACCTTCGTGCTGGCGGGGCTGGAGGTGCCGGTCGCCAAGCACGGCAACCGCGCGCTCTCCTCGCGCACCGGCGGGGCCGACGTGCTCGCCGCGCTGGGCGTCGACGTGGACGTGGCGCTCGACCGCCTGCCCGGCATCCTGCGGGCGGCCCATTGCGTCTTCCTGTTCGCGCCGCGCCACCACGCCGCGCTGCGCCACGCCGCCGGCCCGCGGGTGGAGCTGGGCACCCGCACCATTTTCAACCTGCTCGGCCCGCTGGCGAACCCCGCCGGGGTGCGCCGCCAGCTCACCGGGGTGTTCGACCCGGCCTGGGCGCGGCCGATGGTGGAAACGCTGGCCTCGCTGGGCACGGAGTGCTGCTGGCTGGTGCACGGCCAGGGCCTGGATGAACTGACCGTGGCCGGCGAGAACCAGGTCGTCGCGCTGCGCGATGGCGCCATCCGCGAGTTCATCGTGACCCCCGAGCAGGCCGGGCTGCCGCGCGCGCCGGTCGCCGCCATCCGCGGCGGCGATGCCGAGGTGAACGCCGCCGCGCTCGGCGCGCTGCTGGGTGGCGCGACTGGGCCGTACCGCGACACGGTGCTGCTGAACGCCGCCGCGGGCCTGATCGTGGCAGGGCGAACCGATGACCTGCGTGCGGGCGTGGCGCTCGCCGCTGCTTCGATCGATGGCGGCGCGGCGCTGACGGCGCTGGAAACGCTGCGACGGGAGACCGCATGACCGCGCCTGTCACCATGAACGAAAGCGATGCGCTGCGGCGGATCTGCGCGCAGACCCGCGCCGATCTGGAGCGGCGCAAGTCGCTGGCCAGCCTGGAAGCGATGCGCTCCCGCGCCACCCAGGCCGACCCGCCGCGCGGCTTCGGGGCGGCGCTGATGCAGACCGTGGCGGACGGCCGGCTCGGCCTGATCGCCGAGATCAAGAAGGCCTCCCCCTCCGGCGGCGTGATCCGCGCCGACTTCGATCCGCCCGCGCTCGCCCGCGCCTACCAGCAGGGCGGCGCCACCTGCCTCTCGGTGCTGACCGACGCGCCGTTCTTCGAGGGATGCGCGGACGACCTCAGGGCGGCGCGCGCGGCGGTCGACATGCCGGTGTTGCGCAAGGATTTCATCCTCGATCCCTGGCAGGTCTACGAAAGCCGGGCGATGGGGGCGGACTGCATCCTGCTCATCCTGGCCGCGCTGACCGACGAGCTGGCGGTCGAGCTGGAAGCGCTGGCGCGGGCGCTCGACATGGACGTGCTGGCCGAGGTGCACGACCGCCGCGAACTCGACCGCGCGCTCGGGCTGCAGACTACGATGATCGGCATCAACAACCGCAACCTCAAGACCTTGCAGACCGATCTTTCAGTTACGGAGTGGCTCGCGCCGCAAGCGCCGCCGGACCGATTCCTGGTGTCGGAAAGCGGCGTGCGCACGCATGAGGATTTGCGCCGGCTGGCCGGGCTGGGGGTCGGCGCGTTCCTGGTCGGCGAAACGCTGATGCGCCAGGCGGACGTGGCCGCGGCCACCCGGGTCCTGTTGGGCGCCACCGCGTGAGCGCCGGCTTCAGCCATTTCGACGAGTCCGGCCAGGCCGTAATGGTGGACGTCGGCGGCAAGGCGGAAACCCGGCGCACGGCCACCGCACGCGGGCGGGTGGTCATGCAGGCGGCAACGCTGGCGATGATCCGCGCCGGCAGCGCCGCCAAGGGCGATGTGCTGGGCGTGGCGCGACTGGCCGGCATCATGGGTGCCAAGCGCACCGCCGAGCTGATCCCGCTTTGCCACCCGTTGCCGCTCTACTCGGTGCGGGTCGACCTGGCGCCCGACGGCGAGGATGCGGTGGCCATCGAGGCCACGGTGACCACCACCGGGCGGACCGGGGTGGAAATGGAAGCGCTGACCGCCGTCACGGTGGCGGCGCTGACGGTGTACGACATGTGCAAGGCGGTGGACCGCGGCATGCGCGTCGAGGCGGTGCGCGTGGTGGCCAAGTCGGGCGGCAAGTCCGGCGCGTTCCGGCAGGACTGAGGACATGATCAGCCTCGAGCAAGCGCGCGCCCGCATCCTGGCGCCGTTGCGCGCGACCGCGGCCGAAGTGGTGGCGCTGTCCGAGGCCTGGGGGCGGGTGGCCGCCGTGCCGGTGCGGGCCCGGCTGACCCAGCCGCCGCGCGACGTCTCCGCGATGGACGGGTTCGCGCTCTGCGCCGCCGACGGCCGGCTGGGCGCCGTGCTGAGGGTGGTCGGCAGCGCGCCGGCCGGGCATCCCTGGGAGGGCACGCTGCGGCCGGGGGAGGCGCTGCGCATCTTCACCGGCAGCATCATGCCGGCGGGGGCGGACGCGGTGCTGCTGCAGGAGGACGCCGAATTCGCCGGCGCGCGCGTAACAGTGCAGGAGGCGGTGGCGGTAGGCCGCTGGATTCGCCCTGCCGGGCAGGACTTCGCTTCAGGCGACGTTCTGGTTCAGGCCGGCAAGCGACTGAATTCACGGGATATCGGCCTCATCGCCGCCGGCAACCACCCCTGGCTGTCCGTGCACCGGCGCCCGCGCGTCGCGATTCTGGCGACCGGCGACGAAATCGCGCTGCCCGGCGAGCCCATTCCCGCCGGCGGCATCGTCAGCTCCAACTCGCACGCCCTGGCGGCCCTGGTGCGCGCCTGCGGCGGCGAGCCGGTGGTGCTGCCGGTGGCGCCGGACGATCCCGCCAGCCTGGCGGCGGCGGCGGCGGCGGCGAGCGGAATGGACATGTTCGTCACCACCGGCGGGGCCAGCGTGGGCCAGCACGACCTGGTGCAATCGGCGCTGGGCGGCCTGCAGGTGGATTTCTGGACCGTCGCGATGCGACCGGGCAAGCCGGTGATCCATGGCCAGCTGGGCGATGTGCCGATGCTCGGGCTGCCCGGCAACCCCGTATCGTCGCTGATCTGCGGCATCGTATTCCTGCTGCCGGCGATCGAACGGCTGTCCGGCCTGCCCGGCGAGGCGCCGCCGGTGGTGCAGGCGACGCTGGCCGCGCCGCTGGGCGCCAACGACCAGCGGGCGGACCATTTGCGCGCCACGCTGGCCGAAGGGCCGGACGGAGCGCTGCTGGTCACCGCCTTCGCGCGGCAGGATTCGGCCATGCTCGGGGTGCTGGCGCGGGCCGATGCGCTGATCCTGCGCCCGCCGCATGCGCCGGCGCTGGCCGCCGGGGCAAGCGTGCCGATCATCCGGCTGGACGCGCTCGGCCTGTAGTCCGATTGGCACAGGCCGTGCTTGACGCGGCCGCGGGAACTTATATAGAACGCTGGATCAGTTGCCGGTTTGTTCCGTGCCCCTCGGACGTGAACGCCGGCGCCTGGGAGTCTCCTCAATGCTGACGCGCAAGCAGCACGAGCTGCTCATCTTCATCGACCAGCATCTGACCTCTACCGGCTTCTCGCCCAGTTTCGAGGAGATGAAGGAGGCGCTGCAGCTCAAGTCCAAGTCGGGCATCCATCGGCTGATCACGGCGCTGGAGGAGCGTGGCTTCCTGCGCCGGCGCCACCACCGGGCGCGCGCGCTCGAAGTGGTGCGCCTGCCCGAGGCGATGACGCCGCGCGGCATGGCGACCCTGGAGGCGAGCCGCGGCGGGCCGGAGGACGGCCAGGCCGGGTTCGCTCCCAACGTCATCCGCGGCGATTTCACCGGGCGGCTGCAAGGGGTGCGGGCAGCCAACGAGGCGGGGGCGGTGCAACTGCCGATGTACGGCCGGATCGCCGCCGGGCTGCCGATCGAGGCCCTGCGCGACACCGGCACGCAGATCGAGGTGCCGCTGGCGATCCTGGGCAGCGGCGAGCATTTCGCGTTGGAGGTCGCCGGCGAGTCGATGATCGATGCCGGCATCCTGGACGGCGACACGGCGATCATCCGCAAGGGCGAAACGGCCGAGACCGGGCAGATCGTGGTGGCGCTGATCGACGAGTCCGAGGTGACGCTGAAGCGGCTGCGCCGGCGCGGCGGCAACTCGATCGCGCTGGAGCCGGCCAACAAGGACTTTGAAACCCGCATCTTCCCGGCCGACCGGGTGCAGGTGCAGGGCCGGCTGGTGGCGCTGCTCCGGCGCTACTGAGCCTCACTCCGCCGGCGCCACCACCAGCCCGGGCGGCAGGCGGTTGCGCGGGGTCGGACGGGGCATCCACACACGCTCCCCCCGCTCGGCGCGGTCGGACAGCACGCGCGCGCCGCCCGGCTCCAGCCAGATCGCATGCGCCCCCTCGCGCCACACCGAGAACCGGTCCGCCACCACCGGCACCGTCCCCGGACAGCCCAGCCGCACCGGCTCCAGCGACAGCACCACCGCGGCCTCGCAGGCGCTCTCCGGCGGATCGCCGCTGACCAGCAGCGCGGTCGGGCCGTCCGGGCGGATGCGCAGCGGGCACGGCGCCTGGCCGCAGCCGAGCGGGCGCACCAGCCGCGCCCGCCACAGCACCTGCCAGGAGTCGAGGGTGAAACGGCTCGGGCTGCCGGGGGCCTGCACGAACATCCCCTCCGCGTCGCGCAGCCCCAGCATGCGCCCGTCCGCCGACATCAGCAGGTCCGGGGCCGCCACGAAGGCCGGCGAGGCCAGGCCGAGGGCCACCAGCAGCCAGCCCGCCAGCCGCAGCCTGGTCCGCCACAACCCTGCCCAGGCCAGGCCCAGGCTGAGGACCGCCAGGCCCCAGGGCGGCATGTGCGGCACCATCACCATCGCCGCGGGCCAGGACGACACGGTGCGACCGACCCAGAGGATGCCGTCGACGCCCCAGCCCATCGGCACCAGGGCGACCGCCTCCGCCCCCAGCGGCATGAGCATCAACGAGAGCAGGCCGGCGGGCATCACCAGGAAGGCGGTGAGCGGCACCGCGACCATGTTGGCCAGCACGTTGTAAAGCTGCACCTGGCCGAAATGATAGGCGCCGAACGGCGCGGAGAAGGTGCCCGCCAGCGCCGCCGTCAGCGCCAGCGCCGCCACGGTGGCGCGCAGGCGTTCGGGCCAGGTGCCTTCGCCGCGCAGGCGCAGCAGCCACGGTTGCAGCCTGTCGTAGCCGACCAGCAGCGCCAGCACGGCGGAGAAGCTCATGCCGAAGCTCACCCCCAGCACCTCGTGCGGCTCGATCAGCACCAGCGCCGCCATGGCCAGCGCCAGCCCGCGCAACGACAGCGCCCGCCGCCCCGCCACCACCCCGAGGGTGAACAGCGCCGCCATGGCGAAGCTGCGCTGCACCGGCAGGTGCGCGCCGGTGAGCAGCATGTAGCCGGCCGCCGCCGCCAGGGAGGCGAGTGCCGCGATCTGCTTGGTCGGCCAGCGCAGCGCCGCCCATTCCCATAGCGCCAGCGCCAGCCGGGTGGTGGCGAACACCAGCCCCATGACGATGCCGACATGCAACCCGGCGATCGCCAGCAGGTGCGCGAGGCCGGCATCGCGAAAGGCGCGTCGGTCGGCCTCGGGAATGGCGCTGGTGGCGCCGGTGAGCATGGTGGTGGCGACCGCCGCGGTGCCGCCGGACAGCACCGCGCCGATGCGCCCGCCGATGATCGCGCGCAGCCGCTGCAGCAGGCCGTCCAGCCCCGCCGGCGCGCCCTCGGCCACCCGCGCGGCGGCGCCCAGTGCGGTGCCGTAGGCGCCGAAGCCCTGGTAGAAGGCGTCGCGCTGCAGGTCCCACGCGCCCGGGAAGGCCGGCGGCGCCGGCCGCATCAGCAGCGCGCGCACCCGCAGCGTGTCGCCGGCGGCAACGGGCGTGGCGTCGTTGCTGCGCAGGCGGATGCGCAGCAGGCGGGCCAGCGGGGCCCCGCCGTCCAGCCGCGCCGACACCAGCGTCACCCGGCGCCCCTCGGGCAGCGGCTCGACCGCCCGCACGACGCCCTCCACCTGCACGGCGCGAGAGGGGATGTCCGCCAGCGGCGCGGCCCGCCAGGTGGCGAACTGGCCGGCCGCGAAGCCCAGCGCCGCAGCGGTCGCGCAACCGGCGGCGGCGCGCGCGAAGCGTCGGGAGCGGCAGGCCAGCAGCGTGGCGACCGCCAGCGCCAGCGCGAGCGGCGCCGCCCACCAGGCCGGATCGGCGCGCAGCGTGAAGAACAGCACGCAGCCCGCGCTCATCAGCACCGGCAGCCACAGCACGAACCGGCCGCGCTCGGCCTCGGCCCAGGCCTCGAACCTGGCCCCGGCCGCCTCGGCCCAGCCCGACCTGGCAATCGCCGCGGCGATGCGTTGTTGCATGGCCGTTACGCTACCCCAGCGCCGCTCGTCTCGCCATCGTTGCCCATGCTAGAGCAATGCCAGCTTGAGCGGAATCGCCCTACGATCCGCGAGCTGGCGGAATTGCTCGCTCAAATATGCCTAGACCGATTTCAGTCTGGCTGAAATCGGTCTAGAAGCGGCGCCCCATTGCCCGGATCGACCGCAATGACTGTCCGAACCCGCTTCGCCCCCTCGCCCACCGGCCTG
Source organism: uncultured Acetobacteraceae bacterium (assembly GCA_903839965.1). Taxonomy (GTDB): domain Bacteria; phylum Pseudomonadota; class Alphaproteobacteria; order Acetobacterales; family Acetobacteraceae; genus Rhodovastum. The sequence continues at coordinate 7,867 of CAIMEK010000403.1, forward strand.
CTGCATATCGGCGGCGCCCGCACGGCGCTGTTCAACTACCTGTTCGCCCGCCACCACCACGGCCAGTTCCTGCTGCGCATCGAGGACACCGACCGCGCGCGCAGCACGGCGGCCGCCGCCCAGGTGATCCTCGACGGGCTCGCCTGGCTGGGCCTGGAAACCGACGAGCCGCCGGTGTTCCAGTCCACCCGGCAGGCCCGCCATGCCGAAGTTGCGCTGCAGATGCTGGCGGCCGGCACGGCGTTCAAATGCTTCCTCACCGCGGCCGAACTGGAGCAGCTGCGCGAGCAGGCCCGCGCCGCCGGCCATGGCCTGCACATCCGCAGCCCGTGGCGCGAGCGCGACCCCGCCGAGGCGCCGCCCGGCGCGCCGTTCGCCATCCGCCTGCGCGCCCCGCGCGAGGGCGAGACGGTGGTCGACGACCTGGTGCAGGGCCAGGTGCGGGTGGCCAATGCCGAACTCGACGACATGATCATCCTGCGCAGCGACGGCACGCCGACCTACCTGCATGCGGTGGTGGTCGACGACCACGACATGGGCATCACCCACGTGATCCGCGGCGACGACCACCTGACCAACACGTTCCGGCAGTTGCAGGTGTATCAGGCGATGGGCTGGGAGCCGCCGCGCTTCGCCCATATTCCGCTGATCCACGGCGCCGACGGCGCCAAACTGTCCAAGCGGCACGGCGCGGTGAGCGTGCTGGAATTCCGCGAGCAGGGTTTTCTGCCGGAAGCGGTGTGCAACTACCTGCTGCGGCTGGGCTGGGGCCACGGCGACGCCGAGATCCTGTCGCGCGAGGCGGCGATCGGGCTGTTCGACATCGACGGCGTCGGCCGCGCGCCGAGCCGGATGGACTACGCCAAGCTGGCGCATGTGAACGGCGTGTGGCTGCGCGCCGCCGACGACGGGCGGCTCACCGGCGAGGTGCTGCGCCGGCTCGCCGACCGGCCCGGCCTGGTGTTCGATGACGTCGCCGAGCAACGGGTGCGCGCGCTGATGCCACAGCTCAAGGAGCGGGCGAAGACGCTGGTGGAACTGGCTGATGCGGCGCGCTTCCTGCTGCAGCCCGTGCCGCTGCCGCTGGAGCCGAAGGCGGCGGCGCTGCTGACGGCGGAGAACCGGGCGATGCTGGGCGAGCTGGCCGGCGCGCTGGCGGCCACCGATTTCTCCGTCGCGGCGCTGGATGCGGCGCTGCGGGCCTATGCCGAGCGCACCGGCCGCAAGCTGGGCGCGGTCGCCCAGCCGCTGCGCGCGGCGCTGACCGGCAGCGCGGCGAGCCCCGGCATCGAGGCGGTGCTGGCGGCGCTGGGACGCGAGGAAGCGCTGGCGCGCATCTGTTCGCTCGCCGCCTGAGCGGAGCGCCCCTGGCCTTCCGGCATCGGTCTGGTTAACGTTCGCCCCCGAACACAGTCGGGACTCGGGCCTTGAACCAGCCGCTCCGCCACCTGCTGCAGATCGAAGGCCTGCAGCCCCCGCAGATCGCCGCCATGCTGGACCTGGCGGAGAGCTACGTGCTGCTCAACCGCTCCGGCAAGACGCAGCGCGACCTGTTGCGCGGCCGCACCATGATCAGCCTGTTCTTCGAGGATTCCACCCGCACGCGCACCAGCTTCGAGCTGGCCGGCAAGCGGCTGGGCGCCGACGTCATCAACATGTCGGTCTCCACCAGCAGCGTGAACAAGGGCGAGACCCTGCTGGACACCGCGGCGACGCTGAACGCCATGAACTGCGACCTGCTGGTGGTGCGCCATGACCAGTCCGGCGCGCCGGCGCTGCTGGCGCAGAAGGTCGACGCCGCGGTGATCAACGCCGGCGACGGCACCCACGAACACCCCACCCAGGGCCTGCTGGACGCGCTGACCATCCGCCGCCGGCGCGGCCGCCTGGAAGGGCTGGTGGTGGCGATCTGCGGCGACGTGCTGCACAGCCGGGTGGCGCGCTCGAACATCCACCTGCTCACCGCCATGGGCAGCCGGGTGCGCGTGATCGCGCCGCCCACGCTGATCCCGCCGGAAGTGGAGCGGCTGGGCGTCGAGGTGTTCCACGACATGAAGGCGGGGCTGCAGGGCGCGGACATCGTCATGGCGCTGCGGCTGCAGAAGGAGCGCATGGCGCGGGGCCTGGTGCCCAGCGCGCGCGAGTTCTTCCGCTTCTACGGACTGGACGCGGCCAAGCTGGCCTGGGCCAAGCCGGATGCGCTGGTGATGCATCCCGGGCCGATGAACCGCGGCGTCGAAATCGACAGCGCGGTGGCCGACGATCCGGTGCGCAGCCTCATCAGGGAACAGGTGGAAATGGGGGTGGCGGTGCGCATGGCCGTGTTGGACTTGCTGGCCCGCCGGACACACCGCAATGACTGACACGCTGCTCACCAATGTCCGCCTGCTCGATCCGGCCAGCGGGCTCGACCAGCTGGGCGATTTGCTGATCCGCGACGGCAGGATCGCCGAACTGGGCGCCGGGCTGGGCCGTCCGGACGGGGTGGCAACCGTCGACGGCGAGGGCGCGGTGCTGTGCCCGGGGCTGGTCGACATGCGCGCGGCGCTCGGCGAGCCGGGCTTCGAGTATCGCGAAACCATTGCCTCCGCGGCAGCGGCGGCGGCGGCCGGCGGCATCACCACGCTGGCGGCGCTGCCCGACACCGCGCCGGCGGTCGACGACCCGGCCATCGCGCGGCTGCTGGTGGCGCGCGGCATCGAGACCGGCAGCGTCGACATCCTGCCGTACGGCGCCGTCACCCGGGGCTGCCGCGGCGAGGAAATGGCCGAGCTCGGCCTGCTGCGCGAGGCCGGGGCGGTGGCGTTCACCGACGGCGCCCGCGCCATCGGCTC
>CAIMEK010000404.1 GCA_903839965.1 uncultured Acetobacteraceae bacterium
GACCAGATGCGGGAGCAGGCGGAAATCCTGGAACACCATGCCGATGCGCCGGCGCAGCGCCGGCAGCGCGTGGCGCGCGGCGTGATCGACCTCGGTGCCCAGAATGGTGAGCCGGCCGTCGGTGGGGCGCACCGCCAGGTGGAGCAGGCGCAACAGGCTGGTCTTGCCGGCCCCGGACGGTCCCAGCGGCCAGCGGAAGCCCCCCTCGGGCACATCGAAGCTGAGGCCGCTCAGCACGGCCGGCCCCGGCACGCCGCCAGCGGCCGGACGGTACTGCAGGCCCACGCCTTCCAGTCGCACCATGGCGGTGTTCTGCCACTGAATTGCCCCGTGCCGGAAGGGAGGCGCTTGCAGACGTTGCAACTGCGCAGCACCCAACCCACTATCGGGCCGGTCTCGAAAGCGAATCGGATGCGATTGGCCTGTCCGTCCTGCCATGCGGCCTATGAGGTTCCCGACGACCGGCTCGGCGTCGGGGCGCGCCGTTTGCGGTGCGCGCGCTGTGCCCATGAGTGGACCTTCGCCCCGCCGACAGCGCCGCCGCCGGAAATCGTGTCGTTGCCGCCGTTGCCCGCCGCGCCGCCGCCGCTGGTCGTCGAACCGCTGACGCCGCGCGAGCCAGCCTTTCCGCCCTACGACGAGCCGGTCGGGTTCGCGTGGGGAGCGTTGGCGGCCTGGGTAGCCAGCATCCTCGTGCTGGGCGGGCTGGCGTTCGCGTCGGTGCAATTCCGCCCGGACATCATGCGGGCCTGGCCGCCGAGCCAGCGCGTGTATGCGTTGATCGGCCTCGCGCCGCGCTGAACGGAAGGGGGAGCGACGCGGAAGCCCGCGCGCTGCAAGCGACGCGGAAGCCCGCGCGCTGGACTGGAGCGGGTGAAGGGAATCGAACCCTCGTGTGCAGCTTGGGAAGCTGCCGTTCTACCATTGAACTACACCCGCCCGGTGCAGGGTGATTTTATAGGCAAGCCGCCGCACGGGCGCAACGGCGGGTATTGACGGCGCTCCCCGGCCCAGTCCATAGAAATGATGCCGGGTGCGCCCGGCCCTCGTGATTTGTCCGGCCGGATTGCGGCGAGGTGAAACAAGCGCGCTAAAGAGGCCCAGCGACGTTGCTTCCGCCCCCGGGTGCAACCCATCGCGGCTCTACGGTCGGCCCAACCGCGTGAGAAGGGCCAAACCCACATGACCAGTTCCCCCGTCTATCGTCCCGCAACCCTGCTGGTGCAGGGCGGCATCGAGCGAACGCCGTTCGGCGAAACCGCCGAGGCGTTGTTCCTCACCTCCGGCTTCGTCTACGACAACGCCGAACAGGCCGAGGCCACCTTCAAGGGCGAGGCCGAGCACTACCAGTACTCGCGCTTCGGCAATCCCACCGTGACGATGCTGGAACGCCGGCTGGCGTTGATCGAGGGGGCGGAGGCGTGCTGCGCCACCGCCACCGGCATGGCAGCGGTGAACGCCGCCCTGCTGGCCCACCTGAAGGCCGGCGACCGCGTGGTGGCCTCGCGCGCCCTGTTCGGCGCCTGCCACTGGATCGTCTCTACCCTCCTGCCGCGCTTCGGCATCCAGAGCGTGTTCGTCGACGGCGCCGACCTGGCGCAGTGGCGCGCGGCACTGGCCGAACCCACCGCGGCGGTGCTGCTGGAAAGCCCGTCCAACCCGATGCTGGAAATCGTCGACCTCAAGGCGGTGGCCGAATTGGCGCACGCGGCCGGCGCCATCGTGGTGGTGGACAACGTGTTCGCCACCCCGCTGCTGCAGAAGCCGCTGCAACTGGGCGCCGACGTGGTGGTGTACTCCTGCACCAAACACATCGACGGCCAAGGCCGCGTGCTGGGCGGCGCCGTGCTGGGCCGCAAGAAGTGGATCGAGGAAATCCTGCAGCCGTTCGTGCGCAACACCGGCCCGGCACTTTCGCCGTTCAACGCCTGGCTGCTGCTGAAGGGACTGGAAACCCTGGCGCTGCGCGTCGAGGCGGGCTGCCGCAGCGCCGCCGCGATTGCCGATTTCCTCGCCCTGCAGCCCGCCGTGACGCGGGTGTTCTACCCGACCCGCGCCGACCACCCGCAGCGCGCCCTGGCGATGGCGCAGGCCAGCGCCGGCGGCACGGTGGTCAGCTTCGAAATCGCCGGCGGCAAGGACGCGGCCTTTTGCGTGCTCAATGCGCTCCGCCTGGTGCGGGTGTCGAACAACCTCGGCGATTCGAAGTCGCTGGTCACCCACCCCGCCACCACCACCCACATGAAGATCGGCGCCGAGGAGCGCGCGCGGCTGGGCATCGCCGACGGCGTGGTGCGGCTGTCCGTCGGCCTGGAGGATGTCGAGGACTTGAAGGAGGATCTCGGCCGGGCCCTGGCGTCGCTGGCGGGCCGCGCGACGGCGTAGGGCGCTGGACAACGGCCCGGC
>CAIMEK010000405.1 GCA_903839965.1 uncultured Acetobacteraceae bacterium
AACCCGGCCTTCGATGTGACGCCGGGCCGGCTGGTCAGCGGCCTGATCACCGAACGCGGCGTCTGCGCGGCCAGCCTCGCCGGCCTGCACGCCCTGTATCCCGAACAAGCCTGAACGGCGCCGGCCCGGCCGCGATGCGCCGCCATCTCCCCGTCCTGCTGCTCCTGACCGCACTGGCCGCCTGCGCCGCGCCAAAGCCACCGCAGGCGCCCCGCGAAGGGCGTCCGCCCGAGGACACCGGCGCCGGCTTCTCCCGCCAGCGGGCGATACAGACGGCGCTGCGCGAATGGCGATTGTTCGGCTCGCCGATCCATGACGAGGCACCGGGATCGCACTTGCCGCTCGAGGCCGACGAAATGCCATCACGCCAGGACGGACTATGGCAGCGCGTCGGCGATTACTGGTGGGTCAGCCAGAAACCCGGCAGCCGCGCCAGCCTCTGGACCGGCAAGACCGACGCCAATGGCGACGAGTTCCCGGCGGAAGACGCGGATCGCTATGCCTGGTCGGCGGCCTTCATCTCCTATGTCATGCGCGTCGCCGGCGCCGGCATCCGTTTCCCCTATTCGCCCTCGCACCACACCTACATCAACCTCGCCCGGCAGATGTCGCTGGGCCAGACCGCGGGCTGGGCGGTGGCGGCGGAACGCACCGACGCCTATGCCCCGGTGGTGGGCGACCTCGTTTGCGCCGCGCGAGGCTGGGCGCGACGGCTGCGCTTTGCCGACCTGCCAACCCCGAAGAGTTTTCCCGCCCATTGCGCCATCGTGGTGGGCACCGGCGATGCGCTCAGCGTGATCGGCGGCAATGTGGAAGACACGGTGGCGCTGACGCACGTGCCCACCACGGTGGACGGCAAGCTGGCCATCGCCGGCGGCATCGCGGTCGATGCCCGCTATGCGTGGTTCGTGGTGCTACGGGTGCTGTACGATCAGTAAGGCGTGTTGGCCCGTCCCCATTGGCGGTCCTCCCCCGCAACCAAGGGGAAGACCGCGCCGTGAGCCGCCCTACCGCTGCCGCCAGGGCATCCCCTCGGCCTTCCATCCGGCGGTCGTGCCGCGATGGCCCTCGCCGTCGGGCGGACCCTCGAAGCCGCCGGCGATGTTGTATGCAAAGGCGAACCCCTCGGCCTGCGCCGCCTGCGCGGCCGCCAGGCTGCGCACGCCGCTGCGGCACAGGAAATACAAATGGTGCTTCGGCTCCAGCCCGGCGCGGCGCAGTTGCTCGGTGAACGCCCCGTTCACCTGCATGGCGGGGTACACCTGCCACGGAATCAGCACCGGCTCCTGCCCCGCCGCCGACAGGTCCGCAAGGCCGACGAAATTCCACTCGGCGTCGGTGCGCACGTCCACCAGCCGCGCATCTGGGTTGCTGCGCAACGCCTCCCACACCTGGACTGGGGAAATATTGTCGACCATCCGGCCGTTCTCCGCTGATGATGGTCCCCGCCATCGCATGCCGCCGTGCCGCGTTCAACCCCCGGCGCCTCCACCGGACCGATCACGCTCCCGGCATTTGCCAGCCGGCCCGAATCACGCTTTGCGTCGATCCCGGCGCAGCCGCCAGCGCCAACGGAGCCGCCCCATGGGATCCCCGCCCCGCATGACCGTCGCCCCGCCCGTCGCGGACGACCTTGCCGCCGCCATCGGCAACACCCCGCTCATCAGGCTGCACCGCGCCAGCGAGGCGACCCGCTGCACCATCCTGGCCAAGGCCGAGTTCATGAACCCCGGCGGCTCGGTGAAGGACCGCGCCGCGCTGGCCATCATCCTCGACGCCGAGAAGCACGGCGTGCTCAAACCCGGCGGCACGGTGGTGGAGGGCACCGCCGGCAATACCGGCATCGGCCTCACCCTGGTCGGCAATGCCCGCGGCTACCGCACCGTCATCGTCATGCCGCAGACCCAGTCGAAGGAAAAGATCGACTTCCTGCGCATGATCGGCGCCGACCTGCGCCTGGTGCCGGCCAAGCCCTACCGCGACCCCGACAATTACGTGCATGTGTCCCGCCGCCTCGCCGAAGAGAGCGGCGCGCTATGGGCCAACCAGTTCGACAACCTCGCCAACCGCGAGGGCCACCGGCTGACCACCGGCCCGGAAATCTGGCACCAGAGCAGCGGACGCGTCGACGCCTTCACCTGCTCGTGCGGCACCGGCGGCACGCTGGCCGGCGTGGCGATGGCGCTGAAGCACCGCAATCCCGACATCCGCATCGTGCTGGCCGACCCCGAGGGCAGCGGCCTGTATGGCTGGGTGACCGCCAACGACCTCACCGTCGCCGGCAGCTCGATCACCGAGGGCATCGGCCAGTCGCGCGTGCCGGCCAACCTGGAAGGCGCGCCCATCGACGGCGCCGAGCGCATCCCGGACGCGGAGGCGCTCGAGGAGGTGTTCTCGCTGCTCATCCACGAGGGCCTGTCGGTCGGCGGCTCCTCGGGCATCAACATCGCCGCCGCCATCCGGGTGGCGCGCCGGCTCGGCCCCGGCCACACCGTGGTGACCATGCTCACCGACGGCGGCAGCCGCTACCAGAGCAAGCTGTTCAACCCGGAATTCCTGCGCGGCAAGGGGCTGCCCACGCCGCCCTGGATGACGGCGTAAGCCCCGCGGCTTCAGGCCACGGCGAGGGACTGCACGGCGCGGTCGGGTGCATGGTGTCCCAGAACAGCACCTGGTCTTGCGCCGTTCCGCTGACCGTGGGCGAGCCGCCGCTCTCCGGCGTCAGCCCGGGGTTGTCGCTCCCGCCTGGCCGCCGCGCCGCGGATCAGCGCCGCGTCGCCAGCCCCGTCCCCTTGGCGCGATGCCCCTCCTCCGCGCCCAAGCTGTAGCGGGCGTACAGCGAGCCCGCCACCTCGGTCCAGTCGCCGGCGTGCTGGTAGCCCACCCGTCCGCCCAGCGACCATGTCGGGGAGAGCCGCCACTCCAGGCTGGCCAGGGCGGAATCGGTGATGCCGGCGGCATTCTTGGCCGCGTTGGAAATCAGCCCCGTCGGCCCGCCGCGCCGGACGACCAGCAGGCTCTGCAGGGCGGGGTCGTCGGGGAACACGGGAGAGGCGTTCTCGTGGTAGACCTGATAGCCGATCGCCGCTTTCACCGACCAGGTCAGGTCCCCCGTGTGCGCGGTGTACGAAACCGGCACGAGGGCGGCGAAATAGGACTGCGGGCTGAAATACCCGCCCTGGCCGAGGGTGAAGAAGCGCAGGTTCTTGCGGTAGCCGAAATACACCAGGTCCAGCCCCAGTTCGGCCACGCCGGTGCCATTGCTCCACACCGGATAGGAGCCGCCGGCGCTGAATTCCGTCGTCGCGTTGGCAGCAACCCGCGTGCCCATCAGCGAAGCCCAGCCGCCGCCGGCATAAAAATTCGCCCGGCCCAGGCTCAGCTCCACCTGCGCGGAGCCGCCGGTGGACGTCACCCCGCCCCAGAGCGTGTTGTTGGCGGTGTCGCGCGTGCCGGCATAGGACAGCACCGAATCGTTCACCACCCGTCGTTCGGCGCGCAGCCGAAGCTGCAACGCGTCCGCCAATTCCGGCGACAACTCCACCCCGCCGAGCACGCTCTGCAGCGGGAAGCCGAGCGGCGTGCTACCGATATCGGCGCGCACCCAGTCCCGCTCGTAGGCGGCATTGAATCCGAAGCCCTCGGCATGCTGGCGCGGCGGCGGCGGCCGCGTGCCCCCGAAGGTCGCGGTCCCGAAGCTCGCCTGGTTGTCGGCATCGCCCGGCACCGAGCCGGCCGAGAGGAAGGTCGGCGAGCCCAGCAGCGTCACCCGGCCGCCCGCGAACGGAAAGTCGGCCAGCGTCGCCGCGACGTTGGTCTCGGTGATCTCGTCGAGCCCGGGCGTGCCGCTGCTGACCCGCACGTCCGGGCTCAGGGTCGCCCCGGGCCTGCCCTCGCGCGTCTGCTCGGCGTCCCGGACCGCCGCCGGCTCCGCCGGCTCGTCGGACGCCTCCGCGGCGGCGCCTTCGGCCAGGGCGACGCGCGGGGCAAAGGCAGCCAGCCCCGCCAGCAGCACGGAAATCGCGGACAGGCGGAGAGGGGGTCGCGGTGCCGTGGCTGCCGGCACGCCGCTCATCCGACCTCCAGATCCAGCGCGCCGCCGGTGGGCGCCGGCGGCACCAGCGCCGCCAGCTTGGCGAGCAGCGCCGCCGCCCGGATCGGCTTGGCCAGGTAATCGTCCATGCCGGCCTCCAGGCAGGCCCTCCGCGCCTCGTCCCCCGCATCGGCGGTCAACGCCAGCACCGGAACGCTGCCGCGCGGCGGGGGCATCGACCTGATCTGCCGGGTCGCCTCGATGCCGTCCAGCACCGGCATCTGCACATCCATCAGCACGATGTCGAAATCCTCGCGCCGCGCGGCCTCGACCGCCTCCACCCCGTTGCCCACCGTCCGCACCGTGTGGCCGGCCTTGCGCAGCATGGCCAGCGCGACCTGCTGGTTCACCCGGTTGTCCTCCGCCAGCAGCACGCGCAGGCACCGCTGCCCGCCTTCCTGCCCGGCGACGCGTTGGGGCGGGTCGGCGCCGAACATTCCGGCCAGGCAGTTCAGCAGGTCGGGCCGGTGGAGCGGCGTTTCGAGCACCGCGTCGAACAGGCCGCCGAGCCTCATCCGCAACTGCGCATCGCCCGCCGAGGCAACCAGCACGAGCTTCGTTTCGGCGATGCTGCGGATCGCCCGCATCCGTTCCGCCAATGCAATTCCTGCCAATCCCACCATTCTCTGATCGATCAGCACGAGGTCGTAAGGCTGTCCCGAAAACCAGGCCCGCTGCATCATCGACACCGGCTCCGCTGCGGCGGGAACGGCCTGCACCTGCATGCCGAAGCTGCGCAACAGGCGAGTCAGCACCTCGATGTTCAGCGGCTCATCGTCGACGATCAGCACCTTGGTGCCGCGCAATTGCTCGGGCTGCAGCGGCGGGGTGGTCGTCGGCCGCGCGGTCGCCTGCGCCAGCGGCACCTCCAACCAGAACGTCGCCCCCTCGCCGGCCCGGCTGGCCACGCCGATCCGCCCGCCCATCAGTTCCACCAGTTCGCGGCAGATCGCCAGCCCCAGGCCGGTGCCCCCGTAGCGTCGGGTGATGGAACTGTCGGTCTGGCTGAACTTGTGGAACAGCCGCCCCTGCAGCTCCTCCGCGATGCCCGGGCCGGTGTCGGCGATTTCGAAGCGCACCGTCAGCGCGGCATCATCGGTCTCCCTCGGTTCCCCTCGGCCCGGCACGGCACGGATCGTCACGCTGCCCCGCTGCGTGAACTTCACGGCGTTGCCCACCAGGTTCAGCAGCACCTGGCGGATGCGCGTGAGGTCCCCCCGCAGCCAGCGCGGCAGGGTCGGGTCCACCGCGACGGCGAGCGCAATCCGCTGCTCGGCGGCGCGCGGGGAGAGCAGCGCCGCGACGCTTTCCAGCAGCCCGGCGAGATCAAAATTCAACACCTCCAGTTCGACCTTGCCGGCCTCCAGCTTGGAGATGTCCAGCACGTCGTTGATCACCCCCAGCAGCGCCTCGGCGCTGTCGCGCGTGATGGCGGCGAACTTGCGCTGTTCCGGGTTGAGGTCGGTTTCCAGCAGCAGCCCGTTCATGCCGAGGATGCCGTTCATCGGCGTGCGGATCTCGTGGCTGACATTGGCCAGGAAGTCGGACTTGCTGCGGTTGGCCGCCTCCGCGGCCTCCTTCGCCGCGCTCAGCTCCACCGCCGAGGCCGCGGCGACGCGGTTCGCCTCCTTCAGGTCGGCCATGGTGCGTTCCTGGCGGTCCAGCAGCCGCGCCAGCAGCCACGTCAGCAGGAGCAGAATCACCACCCGCACGGCCGCCAGCAGGCCCACCCCGCGCACCGTGCCCCACCAGTTGGCCTGCATGATGCGTGCCGAAATGGCGACGTTGGTCGCCAGCGGGAAATTGCGCAGCCGGCGCGGCGCGACGATGCGCGTGCTGTCGGACATTGCGCCGACCAGGGGAACGTTGTCGGCCACCCGCACGTCGGCCATGACGTCCGCCGTCAGGATGTCGCGGAACAACGGCTGGCCGGCGAACGATTTGCCGATGAAGGCCTCGGCGGGCGGATCGCGCGCCAGCAGGATGGCATCGCTGCGGTAAAGTGCGATCGCGCTGCCGCTGCCGATGTTCACCGTCCGGAAAAAGTTCTCGAAGAAATCGCTGGTGATGCCGGTAGTGGCCATGCCGATCGGCTCGCCCGCACGGTTGCGGATCTGCCGGGCGAGATAAAAAGTCCATTCCCGCGTCACTATATTGCGCACCGGCGCACTGATGTAGACGCCGTCGTAGCGGCCGGCCATCAGCGCCTTGAAGTAGTCGCGCTCCGCCACATTGATCCGCTGCCCCGGCTTGCCCGGCACGTCGGGGGGATAGTAGCGGTTGAAATTCACGATATCGCCGCGGCCGTCGATGATGCTGGCCACGTCGATCTGCGGCACCCCGGCGACCTTGTTGCGCAGCGCCTGGTGGGCCGACGGCAGGGCCGCCCGCCACAGGTCCTCGCTGCTCTCCAGCCCCGCCTCGTTCAGCGGATCCACGATGCTCTGCAGCACCAGGTCGGCGGCGCGCAGGGTTTGCTCCGCGTGCTCGGTGATGGTGATGGACAGCGCAGTCGCGGTCTGCTTCCACGTCGCCTTGTCCAACTGCTGGTCGTGCCACAGCAGCCCCGCCGCCCCGACCACCGTCAGTGCCGCCAGGACAATGCCGCCGACCACCACCGCCCGGACCCGCCGCGATACCCGGCGTGCCCTGCCGGCGGGCGAAGGCTGGTTCTGGTGGCTCGGCAAGGCGGCAGGCGGCATGGCAGGCAGACCCTCGGGGCCACGCACCCGATCGCCGCCTTGACGGCAACGACCCGCACGGCAACAGGATGCCCCGTTGCCGCTTCCAACGCGGCACACGCGGACAACCTATCACCCGGCCATGCCTGGCGGGAAACGAAAGATCGCCCGCGCGGGGCGGCCGGTCAGTGGGTGGTCGGCCGGGTCCGCCGAAGTTCGGCAATCGCCGCGGCGACGCTGCGCCAGTGGTCGAGCTGCGCCGGCTCGCCGGCGGCCTGCGCTTGCGTGGCGCGCTGTTCGGCAACCGCCGCGGCGCGCAGTCCATAGCGTTCCATCAAGGCCCGGGCGGTCTGCAACGGGTCGTGGGTGGAAAGTGGGTTGTCCATGGCAGCCTCCTCAGGCAACAGCGGGCTGACGCTGACAACGCCAATCTAGCGCATCGGGTGCCACGCGGGTATTTGCCCGTGCCCTCGCCGCCGCATTGCTCCGTTGCTGCGCGGTCCTGGCACGCGGGCCTCAGCGCGCGGCGGCCAGCACCTCGGCGACATTCCCCGCGGGGTCGATGCCGAGCCCATGCCGGCAGTGCCAGAGCGCGTAGAACAGCAGGCTCCAGGCCGGCTGGGGTGACGCCTCGGCGGCGGCGAAGGCGGCCCGCACGCGCTCGGCGGGCAGCACTTCGGCCACCCCGGGCTGGGCGGCCACCAACTCGGACAATTGCGCCGCCTCGGCCGCCATCCACGCGCCGACTGGCGGTTTGAAGCCCTGCTTCTTCGCGTACGCCCCGGCCTGGGGAAATGCCTGCGCCAGCCAGTCGCGCAGCAGCACCTTGCCGAACCGCATCGAGGTCTTCAGCGCGTCCGGCAGGCGGAAGGCGAACGCAGCCACCACCGGGTCGAGGAACGGCGTGCGGCCCTCCACCCCGTGCACCATCAGGCAGCGGTCCAGCTTGCCCAGCAGGTCGTTCGGCAGCCATTCGGCGATGTCCACGGCCTGCGTGGCCTGCAGCGGCGACCGGCCGGGCGCGGCCTCCGCCTCGGCCCGCTCCACCCCGTCGCGCCAGCCCGCCAGCGCCGGCACCTCGCCGAACAGGCCCTTGCTGCGCGGCCTGCGCGCCAGCCACCGCCAGGGCGCGCGGCGCTTGCGGTAGCGGGAATAGCCGCCGAACAACTCGTCGGCGCCCTCCCCGCACAGCGTCACCTTCAGCCCGTCTTCCCGCGCCGCCCGCCCCAGCATCCAGGTCGGCAGCACCGCCGCGTCGGCGGTGGGGTCGTCGATGGCGGCGGCGATGCGCGGCGCATAGCTCCAGAAATCGCGCCGGCGCATTTCCAGCCGATGGCATTCCGCGCCCATCACCGCCGCCAGCCGCTCGGCCTCGCGGCTTTCGTCCACCGCGCCGCCGCCTTCCCACCCGCAGGTCAGCACCCGGATGCGGGTGCCGGCGGCGCGCGTCATCAGCGCCAGCAGAGCGGAGCTGTCGATGCCGCCGGAAAGGAACAGCCCGTACGGCACGTCCGAACGCAGATGCACGGAAACGCTGTCGAGCAGCACCCGCTCCAGAGCCAGCAGCGCCGCGGTATGGCTCAGCGGCTCCGGCGGCCCTTCCGGCAGGGCGGCGCGGCGGTGGCGCGCGACGATGCGCGCCTCCTCGACCACCAGCGTCTCGCCCGGCAGCACCCGGTGGATGCCGGGGAAGATGGTGTCGGCGCCGGTGGTGAACTTGAGCTGCAGCAACTCGGCGCGGCGCCGCGGGTCGATTTCGCCCGCCGCCGCGCGCAGCGCCTGCGGCTCGGAGGCGAAGACGAACAGCGAGTCGGTCTGTACATAGTATAATGGTTTTATACCGAACGGATCGCGCGCCAGCACCAGCCGGCGGCGGCGCGGGTCGTGCAGGGCGATGGCGTACATGCCACGCAGCGACTCGGCGAAGGTCTCGCCCTCGCGCTCGTAGAGGAAAACCGCTGGCTCGCAGTCCGAGCGGGTGCGAAACGGCGTGTTCGCCATCGCCGCCCGCAATTCCGGATTGTTGTAGATTTCCCCGTTGGCCACCAGCGCGCTGCCGCCCGGGGCGAACAACGGCTGGTCGCCGGTGGCGAGGTCGATGATGGCCAGCCGCGTGTGCACCAGCGCCACGCCGCCGCGCACCAGCCGCCCCTTGCCGTCCGGCCCGCGGTGCGCCAGCGCGCCCTGCAGCCCGGCCAGCAGCGCCGAGGCGGGCGGCGACCCGTCCCGCGTCATCACGCCCGCGATCCCGCACATGCCCTGCCCTTACACCGAGCCGCGCGAACGCGCCAGGAACGTGCTATCGGCCCCCGCATGCGTCCGCGTCCGCGAATCCTGTTCGTCACCTCCAACCGCATCGGCGATGCCGTGCTGTCCACCGGGCTGCTCGACCACCTGCTGCGCCAGCACCCCGACGCGCGCATCACCATCGCCTGCGGCCCGGCCGCCGAGGGCGTATTCCTGCGCATGCCGGGGCTGGAACGGCTGATCATCATGGAAAAGCGCAGCTGGGGACGCCATTGGCTGCCGCTGTGGCGGGAGGCGATGGGCACCGCGTGGGACCTGGTGGTGGACATCCGCGGTTCGGCGCTGGTGTGGCTGGTGCCGACGCGGGCGCGGGCACGCATGCGCCGGCTGCCCGGCCACAAGACCGAGCAGCTTGCCGCGGTGCTGGGCGTGGCGCCGCCGCCGCTGCCGGTCGCCTGGACCGCGCCCGCGGATCGCGCCCGCGCCGCCGCCCTGGTCGGGTCCTCGCCGCTGATCGCGCTCGGGCCAACCGCCAACTGGAGCGGCAAGGTCTGGCCGGCCGACCGCTTCGTGGCGCTGTTCCAGGCGCTGCAGGCCGAAGCGCTGCCGGGCGCGCGGGCAGTGGTGCTGGCCGGTCCCGGGCCCGCGGAACGCGCCATGGCGGCGCCGGTGCTGGCGGCGCTGCCGGCGGCGGTGGATTTGTGCGGCGCGCTGTCGCTGCCCGAGGCGGCCGCCGTGCTGGCACGGTGCGACCTGTTCGTGGGCAACGATTCCGGGCTCATGCACCTGGCCGCGGCGGCCGGCACGCCGTCGCTCGGCCTGTTCGGCCCGACCCCGGCAGACGAATACGGACCCCGCGGGCGGCGCACCGCGGCGGCGCGGGCAAGTGCCGGATCGATGCTGTCGCTGGAGGTGGCGGACGCGCTGGCGGCGGCGCTCGGGCTGGTCGCGGTGCCGGCCTGACCGGCCCGGTTCAGAGCGTGTGCGTGCCGCCCAGACGGTCCAGCCCGAGGGCGGTGACCGACAGCAGCAGGCCGCCGTCGCACAGTTCCACCACCCGCTCGACGCAGCCCAGTTCGCGCAGCCGCGCCACCGCGGCCATCCGCTCGGCGCGTCCGGCCTTCACGCCGGCGCGCCAAAGGGCGGCGTCGAGGTCGGCCTGCCGGCGCTTGCTGCGCAGCGCCATTTCGGCCACGGCGGCGAGCACGGCG
>CAIMEK010000406.1 GCA_903839965.1 uncultured Acetobacteraceae bacterium
CTGCACATGGACTTCGCGCTGCTGGCGGCGGCGGCGGGCAAGCACATCCTGTGCGAGAAGCCGCTGGCCCGCACCGCGGCCGAGGCGGAGCGCATGCTGGCGGCGGCCGAGGCCGCCGGCATCGTGCATGCCTACGGCGAGAACATGATCCATGCCCCCGATTTCCGCGAAAGCGTGGACATCGTTCGCGCCGGCCCGCTAGGCCGCCCGCTCTGGCTGCGCGGGCGCGAGGCGCATTTCGGCCCGCACTCGCCGTGGTTCTTCCAGCGCGAATTCGCCGGCGGCGGTGCGCTGGTCGACATGGGCTGCCACCTGATCGGGCTGTTCAACCTGATCCTCGGCGGGTTGCCCGAAGCCGTGTTCGCGCACACCGCGACGCTGCACCACGACACCGACTGCGAGGACAACGCGTTTGCCCTATTGCGCTATCCGGGCGGCGCGATCGGACAATGCGAGGCCTCGTGGACGCAGCGTGGCGGCATGGCGGTGGCCTTCGAGGTGCAGGGCGCGGACGGTTTTCTTTCGTATGACCGTTCCGCCCTCTCCCAGCCGATCAAGGTGTTCGCGCGCAATCGCACCGAACGCTATTTCAGCGAGAAGGCCGAGCAGGACCGTGGCTGGCTGTTTCCCACCGTCGACGAGTACTGGCGCTACGGCTACTACGACCAGATCCAGCATTTCGTGCGTTGCGTGCGCGGCGAAGAGCGGCCGTTGCTGAGCTTCGCCGAAGGGCTCGCGGTGAACCGTGTCATGGACGCCTGCTACGCCTCGGCGGCAAGCGCAACCTGGCGCACGCTCGGAGCGTAGGGAGGCGCCGATGCGCCTTTCCGCGCAGCGCCGGCAAACCCTGCGCGGCTACCTGCTGGCGGCGCCGCTGTTGCTGACGCTCGGCTGCGCCGTGGTGTTGCCGGCGCTCTACAACACCACCCTCGCCTTCTTCCGCTACGACGCCCTGCGCGACAGCTGGCGCTTTGCCGGCCTGGGCAACTTCCAGCGCCTGGTGATGGCGGACGAGTTCTGGAACGCCATGTCGGTCACCGTGCTGTGGCTGGTCGGCAACGTGGCGTTGCAGCTTGCGCTCGGCATGGTGGTGGCGCTGGCGCTGAACTCGGTGGGCCGGATGCGGGCGCTGTTCAACGGCGTGGTGATGGTGCCGTGGGTGTCCTCCTTCGTCATCGTCGCGGTGCTGTTCCTTTGGCTCTACCACCCGCAACTCGGCGTGTTGAACGACGTGCTGCTGCGGCTCGGGCTGGTGCGGCGGCCGGTGGGCTGGCTGGCCTCGCCGGCGATGGCGCAGTTGTCGCTGGTGCTGGCCAATTCCTGGAAGTTCTTCCCGCTGGTCGCCCTCACCCTGTTCACCGGCCTGCAGGCGCTGCCGCGCGAACTGACGGAAGCGGCCGCCATGGACGGCGCCACGAAGCCGCAGATTTTTCGCCTGGTGGTGGTGCCCCTGCTGGCGCCGTCGATCGCCACCGCGGTGCTGCTCTCCACCATCTGGGCGTTCAACGCCTTCACCCTGCCGATGATCATGACCTCCGGCGGCCCCTTGCGCGCCACCGAGGTGATCGGCTTCTACATCTACAAGCTGGCCTTCGACGCCTTCGACTTCGGCGCCGCCGCCGCCGCCGCGCTGATGCTGTTCCTGCTGATCCTGGGCATCACGCTGGCCTAGCTGCGGGTCGCCGACCCGGTGGACCGGAAGGGCTGAGCCGATGCGCAACCCCCTCCGCCTGGGCTGGATCGCCCTGCCCTACGCCGTGCTGGTGGCAACCTCGGTGTTCGTGCTGTTTCCCTACGCCTGGATGGTGCTGACCAGCCTGCGGCCGCTGGAGGGATTCTTCAGCTATCCGCTGCGCTGGTGGCCGGACCACCCGACGCTGGGCAACTACACGGCCATCCTGGAGGATGCGCGTTTCCTGCGCGCGCTGGGCAACAGCGCCATCCTGGCCTGCACGGTCACGGTTGTAAGTTTGGCGCTGTCGGTGCCGGCGGCGTACGGGCTGACCCGCCTGGTGCGCGGCGGCGGGCGGCCGGTGCTGGTCGGCGTGCTGGCCTCGCAGTTCTTCCCGCCGATGATGTTCTTCGTGCCGTTCTACATCATCCTCTCCGGCGCCGGCGCGCTGGACACGCTGGGCGGGCTGCTGTTTGCCTACCTGTCGGTGACCTTGCCGATCTGCACCTGGATGATCGCCACGTCGTTGCGCGACATTCCGGTGGAGATCGAGGAGGCGGCGCGCATCGACGGCTGCACCGACGCGGTGATGATCCGCCGCATCATCCTGCCGATCGCCGCCCCCGGCGTCGTCACCGCGGCGATCTTCGCCTTCATCCTGGCCTGGCAGGAATACATCTTTGCTCTCCTCTACACCAGCACGCCGCGGGCGCAGACGGCGCCGGTGCTGCTGTTCTACCTGCTCGGCCAGCACCAGATCGACTACGGCAGGCTGATGGCGGCCTCGGTGCTGCTGAGCCTGCCGATCGTGGTGCCGTTCGCGATCGTGCAGCGCATGTATCGCAGCGGACTGACCGAAGGCGGCATCAAGGGATAATGCCATGACCCCCGACCCGATCGCCGGCTTCATCCGTGAGCAACCCGCTGTGCTCGATGCGACGCTGGCCGCCGTGCGTTGCTTCGCCGCGCGCTGGCGCCCGGGCGCGCACGCCGGCATCGCGCTGGTCGGCGCCGGCTCGTCGTTCAACGCCATGGTGGCCGCGCAGCCCAGCTTCGCGCGCGCCGGCCGGGGGGTGGCGACGCTGCATGCGCCGCCGGCGTTCTGCCGCGACCTGCACGACGGCGCCGTCGGCCGTCCGCTCGTGGTGGTGCTGTCGCAGACCGGCGCCAGCACGAGCACCGTCGCCGCCGCGACGGCCGCGCGCGCGGCCGGGCTGGAGGTGCTGGCGATCACCGCCGACGCCGCCTCGCCGCTCGGCAAAACCGGGGTTCCCGTGCTGGAGATGCCGGTGGGGTCGGAACCGGTGGGGCCGAAGACCAAGGGCTTCTTCGCATCGCTCGCCGCGCTGCTGATGGTGGCCGAGGCGCTGGGCGCCCCGGAATTGCCGAAGCTCGATGGCGCGCGCATCGAGGCGCTGGTCGAGCCGGCGCGCGCGGCCGCTTATGCTCTTGCCCCTTCGCTCGCCGAGGCCGATGCGCTCCTGCTGGCGGGCGACGGCGCGCTGCACGGCATCGCCCTGGAGGGCTCGCTGAAGATCGCCGAAATGGTGGGCCTGCCGACCGCGGCCTGGCCGCTGGAAGAGGTGCTGCACGGCCGGCTGCACGGGCTGACCGCGCACAGCTACGCGCTGCTGCTGGCCGGCGACGCCGCCGCCGTGGACCAGGGCGAGCGGATCGCGCGGGCCATGGCGCCGCGCGGCGGGCGGCTTTCGGTGCTGAACGTTACCGGCAGCCCCGGCGCGGCGGACTGGGCGGCGGCGCGTTTCAGCCTGCCCGGCGCCTGGGCGGTGCTGGCGGCGCTGTTGCCGCTGCAATGGCTGGCGGTGGCGCTGGCCGAAGCGCGCGGCCTGGCGCCGCAGGTCATGCGCTACCCGGGGCTGTCCGCCGATCTGGCGATCCGCCTGGACCCGGCCCGATGAGCTGCGCGGTCGGCATCGATGTCGGCGGCACCGCCGTGAAGCTCGGCCTGGTCAGCGCCGAGGGTCGTGTGCTGGCGCGCGCCGCCCTGCCGTCACGCGCCTACGACAGCTTCGAGGCGCTGCTGGCGGCGCTGGCGGCGGCAATCGCCGACATGGGCGGGCGGCCGCAAGCCGTGGGCATCGCCACGCCCGGCTATGCCGAGCCGGCGGAGGGCCGGCTGGGCGTCGGGGCACAGAACGTGCCTGTCCTGCAGGGGCGCCGCCTGGGCGCGGCGCTGCAGGCGCGGCTCGACCTGCCCGTGCGGCAGATCAACGACGGCGTGGCCGCGGCGCTGGGCGAACTGCGGTTCGGCGCCGGGCGCGGGCTGTGCCGCTTCGCGGTCATCACGCTGGGCACCGGGGTGGGCGGCGCGGTGGTCATCGATGGCCGCCCGGTGATGGGCGAGCACGGCGAACCGCCGGAGTTCGGCGCCATGGTGCTGGATGCCGCCGGACCGCTCAACTACAGCGGGCTCCGCGGCACCTTCGAGGCCTATGCCTGCGCGGACGGGTTCGCCCGCGCCCATGCCGCGGCCGGCGGCGCCGATACCTGCGACGTGGCGACGCTGTTTGCCCGTGCCGCGCGGAGCGACCCGGCCGCCCGGGCGGCGGTGGATGCGGTGTGCCGCCGGATCGCCCAGGCCTGCGGCACGATGATCAACCTGCTGGGGCTCGAGGCCTGCCTGCTGGGCGGCGGCATTTCCGGCGCCGGCGCGGCGCTGGTCGATCGCGTCGCGGCGCATCTGCCGGCGTTCACCTGGCCGTTCCTGCTGGACCGCGCGCGGGTTGCACGTGCCGAAACGGGCAACGACGCCGGCCTGCTCGGCGCCGCGATGGAAGCGCTGCGACCGCAGCACGCGCCAGCCGAGGGCGCCAGCTTTACGTAACGGTGGCGTGGTCGTTATTCATCCGGCACTGCGTGAGCGGGCCTGCCGGACCCCGCCATCCAGCCCGTTCCACGGTCGCCGAAACCCGAGAATCCCGGGCCAAGGTCGTTGACACGTTCCGCACCGAAGCGGTAAGAAAGTTTCAGGGCCTTTTCCAGAGCGCCATGAATGTATATGGTCGCATGGTGTGTATTTGCCTGCGTTCCAGTAATCCATACCAGTAAACAGCGCGCGCTGGAGGAGAGGAAACAAGTATGCGACAGATCAGCGACAGCCTCCTGGGCCGCGACCTCGCGCGCCGGCGGCTCCTGCAGGGAGCGGCGGCCGCGGCCGGAACGGCGCTGCTGGCGCCTCATATCGCAAAGGCCGCGCCCGCTCCGTTGGAAGGGCAACTGGTCTTCGCCGCCAACGGCGGCATCCTGGAAGAAATGTTCCACACGCTGGGAACGACGTTCGAGCGGAAAACCGGGACCAAGGTGACGGTTGTCGTCGGCACCTCGATGGGCAACCTGGCGAAGCTCCAGGTCGCCAGGGCCAGGCCCGAGATCGACGTCATCTTCAACACCGACCTCGCCCATGTGGCGGGCAAGCAGACCGGGCTTTTCGAGCAGCTCGACCCCGCCCTCGTCCCCAACGCGGCCGAGGTCTACGAGATTGCGCGCGAGCCCGGCGGCATCGGCGCGGCGTGCCTGCTGACCGCGATCGGCATCGGCTACAACACGCAGAAATACCAGCAGGCCGGCCTTCCCGCGCCGACGTCGTGGAACGATCTGTGGGACCCCGGGCTGAAGGGCAAGCTGGCGATCTGCACCTTCGACGTCACCTGGATCCAGGATTTCCTCGTGCTGATCGCGCGCCTGGCCGGCGGCGGCGAGGACAACATCAACCCCGGCATCGCCAGGATCAAGCAGCTCAGGACCAACGGCAACCTGGTGATGAACCCGGGATCGCCGGCGGAGTTGGAAAACATGCTGACGCAGGGCCTGGCCTGGGCAACC
>CAIMEK010000407.1 GCA_903839965.1 uncultured Acetobacteraceae bacterium
CCCGGCGGCGGCCAGGCGCGCCACCACCTCGCGCACCAGTTGGCGCAGCCCGGGCAGGGCATCCGCCGTCGCCTCGTCGCCGCTGCCGCGCGCCCAGCGCTCGCAACGGCGGTCGAGCACGCGCTGCAGGCCGGCCCGGCTGACCGCGTAGCGCGCCAGATGCGCCAGCGCGGCTTGGCGCAGGTCGGCTTCGGTGGGCGGCGCGGCCGGCTGCCCGTCGGCTGGCTTTTTCATGCCGCCCACGATGCCATGAGCGCCGGCGCCGGGAAACCGGCGCGGTCGAGGACCTGATCCGCACGACCCAGGACAAGGTGGCGGTGGCAATCGTCTCGGTGGGCGGGTTCCTGGGCATCGGCAACAAGCGGGGGGCAATTCCATGGAGCGAATTCCGCTTCGGCAAGGACAACCGGCCGGAGTTGCCGGGCGCTTGCAAGGATTCGCTGCAAGCGATGCCGGCGTTTACGTACGGATAGGCATCGATTGCATCCCAGCCCTGCGCCCTCTGCCGGGGTTTGACTTCATCGCGAAGGCCGGCTCATTCTTCCGCCTTTCCGCGACCGCGCGCGCACGGGCGCGACGGCGGTGTAGTGCGCGGGAAAACAGCCAAGGACGGCCAACGCTTATGATCCCCGCCCTGATGCCGACCTACAACCGCGCCGACCTCGCTTTCGAGCGGGGCGAAGGCGCCTGGCTGTATGCGACGGACGGGCGACGATTCCTCGATTTCGGCAGCGGCATCTCCACCGCCAGCCTCGGGCACGGCCACCAGCAACTCGCCGATGCGATCGCCGAGCAGGCGCACAAGGTGATGCACGTCTCCAACCTGTACCGCATTCCGCAGGCCGAGCGCCTGGCGCAGCGGCTGGTGGACGCGAGCTTCGCGGACAGCGTGTTCTTCTGCAACTCGGGCGCCGAGGCGAACGAGGGCATGGTTAAGATGATCCGCCGCGCCGCCTACGAGACCGGCCACGCGGAGCGCTACCGGGTCATCACCTTCGAGGGCGCGTTCCACGGCCGCACGCTGGCGATGCTCGCCGCCACCGGCAACGAGAAATACCTGAAGGGCTTCGGCCCCGTGGTGGACGGCTTCGACCAGGTGCCGTTCAACAACCTCAACGCCGTGCGCAATGCCATCGGGCCGCAGACCGCGGGCATCGTGGTGGAGGCGCTGCAGGGCGAGGGCGGCATCCGCGAGGGCAGCGTCGATTTCCTGCGCGGGCTGCGCGCGGCCTGCGACGAGTTCGGCCTGCTGCTCGGCATGGACGAGGTGCAGTGCGGCATGGGCCGCACCGGCAAGCTGTTCGGCTTCGAATGGGCCGGCATCGAGCCGGACGTGGCGGCCACGGCCAAGGGGCTGGGCGGCGGTTTCCCGATCGGCGCCATCCTGGCCCGTGAGCAGGTGGCGAAACACCTGACTGCGGGCACCCACGGCACCACCTTCGGCGGCAACCCGCTGGCCTGCACCGCCGCCAACGTGGTGCTCGACGTGCTGCTGGCGCCCGGCTTCCTCGCGGAGGTGACGCGCAAGGGCCGCGTGCTCGCCGCGGCGCTGGACAAGCTGGTGGCCGACTTCCCGGCGGTGTTCGAAAGCGCGCGTGGGACAGGCCTGATCCAGGGGCTCAAATGCGTGCTGCCGGCCGGCGAGGTGCAGGCGGCATTCGTGGCGGAAGGGCTGCTGAGCGTGACCGCCGGGGAGAACGTGGTGCGGCTGGTGCCGCCGCTCGTGCTCACCGATGCGGACCTGGCGGAAGCGGCGGAGATGATGCGCCGAGGCGCGGCGCGCTGCTTGCCCTCGGCCAGCAAGGTGGCGGCAAAATGAGCGGAGCGACAGTGCGAAAAGCCTCGCCCTCGGACGGCCAGGGCGAAACCCCCGACACCGCGGCGCGCGACTTCATCGACCTGCGCGACCACGACGGCGCGACGCTGCGGCACATGCTGGAGATCGCGGCGGGGTTCAAGGCGGCGGGCGGGGTCTCCTCGCGTCCGCTGGCCGGCAAGACGCTGGCGATGATCTTCGAGAAGCCGAGCACCCGCACGCGGGTCAGCTTCGAAGTGGCGATGCGCCAGCTTGGCGGCGACGTGGTGATGCTGACCGGCGCGGAAATGCAGCTCGGCCGCGGCGAGACCATAGCCGACACCGCGCGCGTGCTGTCGCGCTATGTCGACGCGATCATGATGCGCACGTTCGAGGCCGAACGCCTGCACCAACTGGCGGAGTTCGCCACCGTGCCGGTGATCAACGGGCTCACCAACGACTCCCATCCCTGCCAGTTGATGGCCGACGTGCTGACCTTCGAGGAACATCGCGGGCCGATCGCCGGCCAGGTGGTAGCCTGGTGCGGCGACGGCAACAACGTCGCCCGCTCCTGGATCGAGGCGGCGGCACGCTTCGGCTTCACGCTGCGGCTGGCGACGCCCGACGAATTGCGTCCGCCCGACGCACTGGTGGCCTGGGCGCGCGCGCAGGG
>CAIMEK010000408.1 GCA_903839965.1 uncultured Acetobacteraceae bacterium
CGGCGTTGACAGAGGGCTGTCCGGCAGTCGTTGGCTCCTGATCGAACGACGCCAAGGACTGGCTGGCGCTCGCGAAGCAAAGGGTATGCCAATTTTTCGGACGCCGCCGGATTTACGCGGATTCTGGCCGCCGCCGACAAGAGGTTTCGACGAATGGCGCGCGCCGCGTTGGCAGCGCTCGCGACCCCGACCAAGGCAATGATCGATGCCGCGCACGAGGCTGTATGGTTCGATGCCGCGCCCGCTAGCGCCGCTACGCGAAGCTGCTGCCGTCCGACGTCTACACCCCGCAAATGGTGGTCGACGGCATGCGCGACGTGGCCGGGTCCGACCGCACTGAGGCGCTCGCCGCCATCGCCATCGCCGTCGCTGCCGTGACGCGCCGTGCCGCTCCGGACCACCATCAGTCTCCGGAAACTCGTCATCGCCTATTCGCGCGTGGGCCGACAACGCGACTGCCTGCGATGCCCTCCGCGATGCGGGTGGCGAGGCGGTCGACGGCCCGCGTCATCGCCGCCACGCGTGCGCCGTCCTCCGCGGCAACCGCGGGCTCGACGAGCGATGTGCGCTCGGAAATCATCACTTCCCGCACCGTGCCGTCCGTCACAGTCCAGCGCCCGACCAGGAGCACCAGGCCATCTCTCCTCGGCTCGAACGCCTCAACGTCAACCACGACCTGAAGGGCCGGCCGTTCAATCGGCGGGGACGTGACGACGGCCATGCGCGGCAAACGGGAGGCAAGCGCCGCCGTAAGCGCACGGGTAATGCCGACGGAGAGGCGCTCGCCCCAGCGCCCCGTCCGGCTCGCAACCACTTCGTCGCCACGACGTTCCTGCAGGTCCGTCGTGTCGAGGTAATCGGGAATTCCTACCGGCCTCACCAGGACCACCAGCAGCCCCACTTCGGACGTGGCAATTGCTGTCGGCGCCGCCGGGTCGCCAAGCACGTATACGGCCGGCAGTGGACCCAACGCGCCGCAGCCCACGAGCGCCACCCCCATCACCAGCGCGCACACAGCTTTTCCGAGCCCACGGGGGCAGATCGCCATGATCACGTTCATCAGCGACTCCTCCCCGTCAGGAGGGCACTGGGATCACGTTCCACGGCGTGCGCAAACGTCCGCAGCGAACTGGCACTGGCGGCGAGGTCACGCATCGTGGCCTCGAGGTCGCCGCGGAACTGCGAGCGCGGCGCGGCGAGGCTGTTGAGGGACACCAGCAGCGTCTCCGCCTGTCGCGCCGTCCGCTCGGCGGCGGCGAGCGTCCGTGCCAGTTCGTCACCACGTCCATCCAGTTGCCGGCGAGCATCTGTTGCGAGCGCGTCGAATTGTTGCAGCGTGGCCGACGCGTCCGCCTGAACGCGACGTACGGAATCACTCGTTGTGTGCAAAGTTTCTGTCGCCGCATCCATGGTATGTTGTGCGCTACCCGCCAAAGGCTCGAGCCTGGCATCCAGGTGTTGCGAAAGTTGATTCACCGATGACAGTGTCTGTCGCGCGGTCTCAACAAGCTC
Source organism: uncultured Acetobacteraceae bacterium (assembly GCA_903839965.1). Classification (GTDB taxonomy): domain Bacteria; phylum Pseudomonadota; class Alphaproteobacteria; order Acetobacterales; family Acetobacteraceae; genus Rhodovastum. Next base: position 1,513 of record CAIMEK010000408.1, read on the forward strand.
ATGCAGCGGCAGGCCCGTCAGCTGATTGCGCAACTGGTCAAGCTCAGACTGCACCGCCGGAATCTCAGGCACGTCCCGAACGGTACTCACAAGCTGGGCCGGCGTGCCGGGACGAAAATCAAGATCCACGCGCAATTGGCCGGTGATAAGGCTCTCAGGCACCAATTGCGCCCGCAGCCCGGCTTCAACCAGCCGCGGTACGTCAATCTTCGCCGGTCGTGGCCCTGCGCCCTCGACTGAGACCCTGTCGGCATCGAGTTCGAGGAACACAGGCACCCGCGCGGCCAGCGTATCCGGTGAGAAACGAAGTGCGATGCGCTGCACCGAGCCGATACGTACCCCGCGAAAGGTGACCGGAGCTCCCACATCCAAGCCCGCTAGTGAGCCGTTAAAGTAGACCACAAAGGGTGAGGTTTGGCTGAACAGCCGCGAACTGCCAAAGAACAGGATGGCAGCGACCGCAAGCACCAAAGCTCCGAGAATGAACCCGCCGAGAGCGGCGGGACGAATGGTGGCCATTGTGGCGCTCCTTCGTTCAGGTCGCATCCGAACGGCCTCGTTCCATGAAAGCGCGCACCGTCGGATGATCGCAGCCGTCGCGTAACGTTCGTGGTGACCCGTGGGCGATCGCCGTCCGGGATTCGGTGTCGAGGAAGATGCCATCGTCGCAGATGGCGAAGAGGCTGGCCAACTCGTGACTGACGACGACGACCGTGGCACCCAGGCCACCAACCAACTCGAGAATCAGGTCGTCGAGGCGCCTGGAGGTGACCGGATCAAGCCCTGCGGAGGGTTCGTCGAAGAACAGAATGTCGGGATCGAGAGCGAGGGCGCGGGCCAGCCCGGCCCGTTTCTTCATGCCGCCGGAAAGTTCTGACGGTAGCTTGGCGCCAGCCGCACCAAGGCCGACCAGCGAAAGCTTCAGGCGCACAAGTGAATCGATCGCAACGTCGTCGAGGTTGGTAAACATCTGCAACGGCAGGGCGACGTTTTCAGCGACCGTCATCGAGCTCCAGAGTGCCCCGTTTTGGAACAGCACGCCGAATCGGCGGCCGATCTCGGCACGGCGCGCCTCTGCAGCACTCCAGTAATCCTCGCCGTCCACCAGGATGGTACCGCTAGCCGGGCGCAGCAGGCCGACCAGCGCGCGCAACAACGTGCTTTTGCCGCAGCCGCTACCGCCCATCACTGCGAACACTGAGCCGCGACGGACCGAGAAGCTGACATTGCGTTGGATGACGCGCTCGCCGAAGGCAAGGGTCAATCCTTCGATGCGTAACCTGATCTCCGGCGTCCACCCGTTAGACATCTTCTCAAATGCCCAGTGCATTCGCGCAGACGGCGAATACGGCGTCCAACGCGATAACGCCGACGACACCGGCTACCACGGCGGTTGTTGCGGCACGGCCGACGTCAGCTGCGGTGCGCCCGGCCCGCAGCCCGATGTGGCAGCCTGCCAGCGCGATCAGCGCGCCGAAGGCAATGCTTTTGACCAAGCCAAACAGAAACTGCCGGCCCGCCACGGCGGCACGGATGTGTTCGAAAAACGCCACGGGCGTAAGGTCCAGCATTCCGGTGCCGACGACGAAGCCGCCCAGCAGTCCCACAGCGCAGGCATAGAGATAGAGCAGCGGCATCATGGCGACCAATGCCGTCATTCGGGGTAGGACCAGGAAGTCGAATATCGGAATGCCAAGCACCTTCAGCGCATCGATCTCCTCGTTGCCCTGCATGGTGGCAAGATGCGCCGCATAGGCACCCCCGGTACGACCGGCCATGACGATAGCGGTCATCACGGCCGCCATCTCACGTGCGGTAGCGATGCCGACCAGGTCGGCGACGTAGATACCGGCTCCGAAGCGGCGCAACTGGACTGCGCCCACGAATGCCAGGATTGCCCCCACCAGCCCATTGACGATCGCGACGATCCCGAGCGCCGTCGCGCCCGCCTCGCGCATCAACTGCAACACATCCACGGCGCGTATCCGTGCCCGCCCCATCAGGGCGACGACACTTCGCAGAGCCGCTTCGCCGAGCAACGCGGCAAGCGCAACCATTTCTGACCAGCCACCAAGCACCGCGACGCCGATACGCGCCAGCCATGAAATCTCGGCGGGGCCGGCATCCGCCAAGTGCAAGTTGCTGCCGGACTCGGCTAGTACGAGAAGTCTCCGGGCCGCTGCCGGCAACGCGGATATGTCGAGTTCGGCTCGGCGTAGTGGCATGTTGGCCAGACGGGTGCGCAGGTCCTGCACGAAAACTACCAGCGCGCTGTCCCAGCGGCCGAGATCTTCACATGCGAACGCGATCTGCCTGGCATCCGCGGCGAGCGTGAGTATACGGTGTACTTCGACGGATCCTCGCACACCGGTCCGCCTTGCGACCCAATCGCCGTTCAGCCGCACGACGGCCTTCGGGCCATCCCGCTCGATTGTCCACGCCGCGGCACGCGGTGAAGCTGTGGTCAGCCTTCCTTGTGTTGCGGGAACCGCTTCGTCGGCCACGGGATTTCTTTCCTCTAGTTGTGAGATCGGGCCCAAGCGGTAATTGCCGCTGGATCGGAAAGCTTTTTCGTTGCCGCCGCTACGGCCGTTCGCTCAGATAGGCGCTGCGACAGGCCCCATGCCAGTCGGTCGAACATGCGATCGCTGAGCAGGCGCCGGATGAGCAGGATCAGGCGTGCCGTGCCGCCAACGACATAACGGCCCCGAGGCCGACGAGCCTGAACGGCGTGGGCGATCGTCGCGGCCACGGCATCCGGCGGCGATCCGAGCCTATCTGCGGTATCCATTGCCATGGCGTGACGCTGCGCGAACGATCCGTAAGCACCGTCTTCTGAAAGGGCGATAAGCGCATCCTGTGCGATCTCGTTCCACTCGGTGCGAACAGGGCCAGGCTCGATTACAACGACGTCGATACCGAAAGGCCTCAGCTCCACGCGCAGGCAGTCGGAGAGTCCTTCGAGCGCAAACTTCCCCGCATGGTACCAACTGCCTAACGGCTCCCAGATTTTCCACCGACCGAGCTCACGTTGATGATCTTGCCCGAGCGCTGAGCGCGCATTATCGGAAGTACCAACTGGCAAAGACGACCCGCACCGAACAGGTTTACCTCAAATTGGCGACGGACTTCCGCCAGCGGCATGTCCTCCAGCGCGCCATAGATGGCGCAGCCGGGATTGTTAACCAGCACGTCAATTCGGCCGCTTTCACGCCTGACACTCTCCACGGCGTTCACGATCGATTCGTCATCGGTAGGGTCGAGGGCGATAAGATGCGCGTCGGCGCGATCAAGGGGTACCATGTGTTCCAGACGCCGTGCTGCCGCATAGACGGTGAACCCATCGTCCAGGAGACGCAGGGCCGTCGCTTTGCCGATCCCAAGTGAGGCTCCTGTGACCAGTGCCGTTCCATTGTTCATAGCATCCTCCGAGACTTGTCCTTTTTGATCAGCTCGCTCAGGTCGGCCGAGCCACCTGGAGTGGGCGCATCGAGGATTTGCGCACGGCTATCCGCGGCCTGACCGGGAGCGCTGTTGGACCCGCGGGCGATGATAGCGCTGCAGGAACATCCGCATTGTTTCCTCGACCACGTCCTCGGCCGGGAACAACATTCCTTGGCGGCCCATCATCCAGGGCCATAGACAAAACTCGTTCAGGACCCCCATGAACTGGTGAGCCGCCAGCATCGGATTGCGGCAGTCCAGGATGCCCATTGTCGTCAGATGGGCGAGATAGCGCGCGAGCCGTTCCACCTGCGGGTCCATGACGGCCGCAAACCCCTCGGCGATCCAGGGAAACTGGCGGGAGTCGGCCACCACCATGCGGAAGAACCCGAGATACCCCGGGCGCCTGTGGAGATCCAAAATTGAGTGCGCGATCAGGCGCAGGACCTCTTCGACATCGCCTTGGGTCTCGATGCCGGGCGGCAAGAGGTTCTCGAGCTGACCCGACACCCTGAGGAGCATCTCCCGGAAGATCTCCTCCTTGCTGGTGAATTGGTTGTAGAGCGTCCGCCGCGCCACCCCGGCGGCCTCGGCCAGGTCATCCATGCTGACGGCGCCGAAGCCGCGTTCCAGGAACAGGCGCTCGGCGGCATCGACAATGACCTCGCGCGACCCGTTGCGCCGAAGCTTCGGAACGGCCTCGTTCGAGCCGCTGTGATCGTCCATCCAAAATCTCCTCTTGCACTGCATGGTGCAGACTACTACAGTAGCTGTCACAGTGCAAGCCCTGGGATAGGTCCCCCGGGGACGCCACCGTCCAATTCCCATCGGGGGAACAAGCATGAGGCATACAATGAAGAAATCCGCAGCCGCCCTTGCCTGGGCGGCTTTGGCGTTGTTGGCCGCCTGTGACGCCAAGGCTCCGCCGCCGGCCCCGGAAATCCGGCCCGTCCGCACCGTCGTCGCCACGGCCCGCACGGAGGGCGAACCCGTGTCGCTCACCGGCCACATCCGCGCGCGCACGGAGGAAAACCTGGCATTCCGCATCGACGGCCGGATGATCGCGCGCCGGGTCGATGTGGGGCGAGTGGTGCGGCCAGGCGACGTCCTCGCCGAACTCGACCCGCAACCGCAGCGCGACGCCATGCGCGGTGCGCAAGCCGGACTTGCAGCTGCGCAGGCGGCTCTCCGCGAAGCCACCAACAACATGGAACGCCAGCAGGTGCTGGTGCGCCAGGGCTGGACCACCCGCGTCCAGTACGACGCCACGGAAAAGGCGTTCCAGAGCGCCAAAGCCGCGGTGGACGCCACCACCGCGGTGTTGCACACCGCTGAGGACCACCTCGCCTACAGCCAGTTGCTGGCGGACGCGGCGGGTGCCGTGACCGCCACCGGCGCCGAGGCCGGCGAGGTCGTGCGGGCCGGCCAGACGATCGTCACCGTAGCCCAGGACGGCGGGGCCGACGCGGTTTTCGACGTGCCCGCCAGCCTCATGCGCCAGGTATCTCCCGAAGAAGTCATCAGCATCGCGCTGACCGACGATCCCACCGTCCGGACTACTGGGCGGGTACGCGAGGTCGCGCCGCAGGCAGATCCGGTGACCCGAAGCTTCCAGGTCAAGGTCGGGTTGGTCGAACAGCCCGGCGCGATGCGGCTCGGCGCGACGGTGATCGGGCAGACGCACATGCTGGCAATAAATGGAATCGAGCTTCCGGCGACGTCGCTCACCACGGTGGAAACCCGGCCGGCCGTCTGGGTGGTCGATCCCAAAACCCAGCTGGTATCGCTGCGGCCCATCGAACTGCAGCGGCAGGGGTCTTCCAGCATCGTCGTCTCAAGTGGACTCGAGGGCGGCGAACTCGTGGTCACCGCCGGCGTGCATGCGCTCCGGCCCGGGCAGGAAGTACGCGTCCAGGAGGC
>CAIMEK010000409.1 GCA_903839965.1 uncultured Acetobacteraceae bacterium
CGGCCGAAGGCGTGGTCGTGCTGATGATGCAGGGAGGTAAATTCGCGATCGCCCCTTAGAGCGCTTCCAGACAAGCAGGAAGCGCTCTGGGCCTTTGTTGGCGAGCAATTCCGCCAGCTCGCGGAGCGGAGTACGATTCCGCTCAAGCCGGCATTGCTCTAAGGGGCGATCGAGAATTTGCCGCCCTGCATCATCAGCACGACCACGCCTTCGGCCGAGGCGGGATCGCGGCCGGGTGTGAAGGCGAACGGGCCCATCACACCGGAGAACTTCGTCTGGGTCAGCGCGTCGCGCACTTTGACAGGGTCGGCCGCTCCAGCCCGGTCGATGGCGGCTGCCACGATCTTCATGGTGTCGTAGGCCTGCGCCGCGAACTGGTCGGGATCCTTGCTGAACTTCCCGCGGAAATCGGCAACGAACTTCTGGTTCACCGCATCGGGCTTGCCGATGAACCATGGGCTGCCGACGATCAGCCCTTCCGCAGCCGCACCGGCGATCTCACCGAGCTTGGGCGAGTTGGAGCCGTTGCCGCCGATGAACAGGGTTTCCTTGCCGAAACCGAGCTGCCGGGCCTGCAGCAGCACGCCCGAAGTCGGCTCGAGGAGGGCGGAGATGCCCACCGCATCCGGCTTCAGCGCCTTGATCTTGGTGAGCTGGGCGGAGAAGTCGGTATCCTTCTGGCTGAAACTCTCGGTCGCCACGATGGTGAGCCCGGCGGCCTCGGCGGCGGCCTTCATCACGTCGAATCCCGATTTCGAGAAGGCGTCGTCGTTGGCGTAAAGCAGCGCAATGCTCTTCACGCCGTGTGACTTCGCGTGCTTCAGCGTCACCGGGATGACGTCGGCTTCCGGCAGCGACGTGCGAAAGACGTAGGGTCCGATATCGGTAATGCCGACGGCGGTGGTCGAGGTGCCGACGATCGGGATTTTCCGCTCATTTACCACCGGGCCGAGCGCGAACATCTCGTTCGAGATGGTGGGGCCGATGATGGCGATCACCTTGTCGCGGCCGATCAGTTTGCGTGCCGCGTTGATGGCCTGGTCCTTGTTGGCGGCGGAATCCTCGACGGTCAGGACGATTTTGCTGCCGCCCAGCACGCCTTTGACGTTGATCTCGTCCAACGCCAGTTCCAGCCCGGATCTGATGGCGATGCCGTAGGCGGCGCTCGGGCCGCTCAGGATCTCAATGGCGCCGACGGGAACCGTACCCTGCGCCAGCGCCGGGCCGGCGCCAAGTGCCAGCGCCGCCCCAAGGACGGCAAAGCTTCTCCGTAACATCGACGATATCCTCCCCATGGATGTACCTCAGACCTCCCTATACAGCGCCTCTGGTTCGCGACCAATCGTTGGAACGATCAGCCGATACGGCGCACGGGGATGAACCAGGCCAGCACGCTGCCGAGCGCGGCGAAGCCGGCAATCATCAGGAAGGCGGCCCGAAAGGCATGCGCTATTTCATCCTGCAACTGCGCGAGCCGATCCACCGGGAGCCCGGCCAGGGCGCGCGGACCGACCTCGATGATGGCGCCGAACAGCCTCGCCGCGTCCGGGTCGGCGGCAGCGAGGTTTGCGAACAGCACCGCGCCCACCAACGCCGTGCCGGCCGCGGCCCCGATCGAGCGGGAATACTGCACTGAGGCCGCCGCGGCGCCGAGCTGCTTGGGGCCGGCAACGAACTGCACCGTGGTCTGCACGACCGGCATCGCACTGCCGGTGAACAGTGCAATGGCGGCAAAGAGGACAGGCAATTCCCGCAGACCCAGTCGGGGCGCCAGCAGCGCCAGGGCCACGATCAGCACCACCACGACCGGCATGCCGATCGAAGGGAAGATCGCGCCACGGCCGGTGAAGGAGATCATTCTGCCGGTGAACAGCGATCCCACCGCGATCAGCATGGTCAGCGGCAGCAGCAGCGCACCGGACTGTCCCGGCGAAGCGCCGCGGGCGACCTGCAGATAGATTGGCAGGAATGTAATGAGGGATACCAGCTGCGCACCCACGCAGGCTGCCATCGCATCGGTGCGCCAGATGGCGGCCTGCGACAACAGCTTGACCGGCAGCAGCGGCATGCGCGCACGCCGCTCCTGGCGCAGCAACAGCACCAGGCTGGCGATTGCTGTGCCCGCGAGCAGGGCGGCCGACGGCAAAGTGGCGGGATCGAGACGCTGGGCCTGCTCCAACGCCAACAGCATGGGCGCAATGAAGGCGGCAAACAGGCAGAGACCGATGAAGTCGAAATTCAGCCGACCGCCAACCGCCGCGGCCGGAACGCGCCGCGGCAGGCGGGTTGCCATGCCAAGCGCGAGCAGACCCAGCGGGACATTGACCAGGAACACCGATGCCCAGCCGAACTGCTGGGTCAGCCACCCCCCGGCCACTGGCCCGAACGTGGAAGCGCAGACGAACACCGAGGCGAGGTAGCCCTGAAACCGGCCACGCTGGCGGGGTGGCACTGCCTCACCCACCAGCGCCTGTGACAGGGTCATCAGACCACCGCCGCCGAAGCCCTGCAGAGCGCGGGCCGCGGTGAGAGAGAGAATTCCCGGTGCGAAGGCACACAGCAGCGAGGCAACGATGAACAGGACGATCGCCACGAACAGCAGGCGCCGCCGCCCCAGCACGTCGCCAAGACGCCCGTAGACCGGTGCCGCGATGGTGGCGGCCACCAGGTAGGACACCACCACCCAGGAAATCCGCTCGACATTGCCGAGTTGCGCGGCAATGGCCGGCAGGGCCGTTGCGACAATGGTCTGGTCGATCGCCGCCAGGAACATCGGCAGCATGATCGACGGGAAGACGGCGAAGAACAGAATGCGCGGGGAAGGATCTACGGCGGGGGGTTCGGCGGCGGTGGCACTGGAAGGCATGGTGCTGAAAGGTTCCGGATACCGTGGGAGTTTCGGAGCGGCGGGGCGCCGACAAAACCCGGACGCCGCGCACGTTGATGTGAAGCCAATGGGTGTGTGGCGGCTGGCCGGCGGTCAGTTCGGGTTCGCTGGTCTGCCTCGCGTGCGGCTGTAGTGGCGGTGGGCCTTGGCGCGATTGCCGCAGCTCGACATGGAGCACCAGCGGCGGGTGCCCGCCTTGCTGTCGTCGAGGAACAGCCAGCGGCATTGCGGGTTGGCACAGGTGCGGACACGGGTGCGACGGGGGCCGGCAAGCAGATCGGCGGCAGACCACACGATCGGGGCGAGCAGGTGATGAAAGTTCGGCGCGCTCCAGGGCTCGGTTCGCCAGGCCCATCCGGTGGCGGTGGGCTCGAGGCGCCGGCGTTCCGGCGCCGCGGCGAGTGCCCGGTTCAAGACGGCGAGGTCGTCGAGGGCCAGCTCGGGTTCGGCGAGAATACGATAGATGGTTTCACGCAGGTCGAGGGCGACGCGATATGCCGTCTCGGCCGCCTGTGGTGCAGCCTGCCAATGCGACTGCATGGCGTCAGTGCCGGCCATCCCGGCTCCGGCGAGCCAGGCGAGCAGGTCGGTTGGGGTGCGCAGGGTTTCCTGCGGCATGGTGGCGCCCCGCCAGAACAGCGTGTTGGCAAAGTCCAGGCTCAGATGATCGGCCGGCGGCGGCAACAGGGCTGGCGGCGGATCCGGGTGCGTCATGGGCGCGGCTTACGAGGCGGGCTGTGGGTTGACAAGCGGGGAGTCTGTGGGATAACGCTATACCCGGTTATACAGTATGATAGGAGGACCGACCATGCTTGACCATGTCTCCATCGGTGTGCACGACGTTGCCAGGGCGCGGCGCTTCTACGATCCGGTGCTGGCCGCCCTCGGCTATCGCTGCCTCGTCGAGGGGGACGGCTATGCCGGGTACGGCAGCGACCAACCGCAGTTCTGGGTACAGTCCAGCGAGGCCCCGGTGCCGGCAGACGGCCGGTCCGGCCTGCATTTCAGTTTCACGGCCTCCGGCCGGAAAGCGGTGGACGCGTTCCATGCCGCGGCACTGGCGGCCGGCGGGGCCGACAACGGGAAACCCGGTCCGCGGCCGGATTATGGCCCGAACTACTACGCCGCGTTCGTCAAGGATCTCGATGGCTACCGCATCGAGGCGCATGCCGAAATCGCCGCCTGAGCCGGCAACCTGGCATTTACACTTCGCCGGCAAGTTGGGGGCATGGCGCTCCTTGTCATGCTCCTGCTGGCGCTTCCGGTGCTGGCCCAGCCCGCCGATTGCAATGCGGTGCCGGTTGGGCCGCCAATGGACATCGATATCTATGTCGATCTGACCGGGAAGGTGAAGGACCCGACGGTGGTGCCGGCGCCGGGGCGCATCGCCGGAGGCGTGGGACTGAAAGGCATTCCCGCTTTCGGGACGCTCTGCCAGGCCCCGCCGCCGCCGGCCCAGGACGTGTTGCACGGCGCCGCGGTACCGGGCGGCTTGCTGGGTGGCAACGGGTTGACGGACCTCCTGACCGGTCGGCCCAAGGTTGTGCGGCCGGAACGGTTACGGCCCGACGCCGCTGACCAGTAGTGGAGCACCCAGCCCTTCCCGTTCCAGGGCAGCCCGCACCGTCGGGCTGCACAGGGCCGCCAGTTCGGCGGTGTGCTCGTAGGCCGGCATCAGCGCATCGATGGTCGCGTCGCGGCCGGTGGCGGGATGGAAGTAGATTTCGTTGGATCCGGTCGGCAGAACCGGGATCAACCGCAGCAGACGCTGCTCGGTCAGGTGTCCGCTCCAGGCCAGGCCGAACACCGCGTCGTCCGTTTCCATGCCGGCGCGCCGGACCTGGCCTCGCAACAGTCGCGACCAGGCATGCAGCGCCCGCGCGCCCATGGTTGGCGGCACACCACAGGTCGCCATAACCGCAGGTGGCTCGGTCGGAACCCGCACCCGCCGGAGCCCGAATTCGCGCCCAATGCTCAGCAGCAGCCCTCCCACCGTCGGATGCAGGTGCATGTGCTTGTGCGCATCGGCGTGGCTGAGCGGCAAACCGGTCGCGGTAAAGGCAGCGAACTGGGCCCGGATCTCCGTCGCCAATTGACGCCGTATCCGGGGCCGGAAGAAGTAATTGATCCCCAGCCGAAGCTGATCGGATGGGAACTGCCCGCGCGCATCGACAAGGTCGGGTATCGCCGAATGCGCCAGCACGGCCGGCCCCTCGATCACCACCAGGTGCAGACCCACGCGGAGCCCCGGATTGCGCCGCGCCCGAACGATGGCGTCACCCGCCGCGGCGCCGGCCACCATCAGGCTGGCGGCGCCAAGCACGCCGTGGCGATGCGCCCGTTCGATCCCCTCGTTGACGGCCTCGGACAGACCGAAATCGTCGGCGGAGAAACGGGCGCGGCGGGTCATGGCGCGAGGGAACCAAGGGCCTCCCGGCCCGTCGGACAGTGGCGGAGCCCTGGCCTTGCCGTCACGCCGCGGCGCGGTCGCGTTGGCGTTCGCGGAGGAATTGGAAGAACTCCACGCCTTCGCGCAGGCGTCGCTTCATCATCTGCGGGCTGCGCACCATCTCGCCGACGATGGAGGCAATCTTCGGGGCCCGGAAGTAGAAGCGCCGGTAGAACGTCTCCACCGAGTCGAAGATCTCGGTGTGCGACAGGTGGGGATAGTGCAGCGGCGCGATCTGGACGCCGTGCTCGTCCACCAGTTCGGCGTGATCCGCGTCCAGCCAGCCGTTTTCAAGAGCCTGCCGATAGAGTGCGGTGCCGGGGTAGGGCGCCGCCAGCGATACCTGCAGCGTATGCGGGTTCACTTCGGTGGCGAAGCGGATGGTCTCCTCGATGGTTTCCTTGGTCTCCCCGGGCAGGCCAAGGATGAAGGTACCGTGGATCTTGATGCCGAGTTCGTGGCAGTCCTTGGTGAACTGCTTCGCGACTTCGATCCGCATGCCCTTCCTGATGTTGTGCAGGATCTGCTGGTTGCCGCTCTCGTAGCCCACCAGGAGCAGGCGTAGCCCATTGTCCTTCAGCACCTTGAGCGTTTCGCGCGGCACGTTGGCCTTGGCGTTGCAGGACCAGACGACACCCATGCGGCCGAGTTCGCGGGCGATCGCTTCGGCACGCGGCAGATTGTCGGTGAAGGTGTCGTCGTCGAAGAAGATTTCCCTGACCTGTGGATAATACGACTTCAGCAGCCGGATTTCCTCGGCCACATGGCCGGGGCTGCGCACGCGGTAGCGGTGGCCGCCGACGGTTTGCGGCCACAGGCAGAACGTGCAACGGCTCTTGCAGCCTCGACCCGTGTAAAGCGAGACGTATGGGTGCAACAGGTAGCCGATGAAATAGTCCTCGATGCGAAGATCACGCTTGTAGACTTCGGTAACGAACGGTAATTGGTCCATGTCTTCCAGAACAGAACGGTCTGGATTGTGTACGATCGCACCTTCATTGTTGCGATAGCTGATGCCGTCGACCTTCGCCCAATCCCGGCCTTCGGCAATTTCCTTGATGGTGAAGTCGAATTCGTTGCGCGCGACGAAGTCGATCGGCGCTCCCAGCCGCAAGCTTTCCTCTGGCTGCACCGCGACCTTGGCGCCGACGAAGCCGATCTTGATTGCCGGGTTTGCGTCCTTCAGCGCCTGGGCCACCCGTACGTCGGCGCCGAACGAGGGCGTAGACGTATGGATGATGCACAGTTCCCGCCCGCGTGCCTCGGCCAGCACCGCCTCCAGGCGGATATTGGCGGGCGGCGCGTCGATCAGCCGCGAATCCGGCACCAACGCGGCCGGTTGGGCGAGCCAGGTGGGAAACCAGAAGCTCTTGATTTCGCGCTTGGCCTGGTAGCGCGAGCCGGCGCCCCCGTCGAAGCCGTCGAAGCTGGGCGGCTGCAGGAACAACGTCTTCATCATCGAGAAGGTCTCCCGAAAGTCACGTAGGTCGCCGACGGGCGAGGGACGACGTCTTTGGCTGTGGCGTCGTGGTCGGACTTGTCGAGCGTGGTGTGCAGAACATGGCCGCGCCATTCGACGCGGTCGCCGAAGTAGCTGGCAGCGACCACCACCAGGCTCAACATGTCGCGCAGTGGCAGAAGCCAGAGCGGCGCGGGAGTTGCAAGTCCCGATTGCACAAGGCCGAGTCGCACATCCAGGCCGTGTGCCGATGCTGCCCGGATTGCCCAGGCCAGGGCAAAACCGGCGAGCGCCCAGGCCGCACCGCCGGAAAGCGCCAGGGCCAGCGCTGCCCAGGCCAGCGGATATTGGATTGCCGAGGCGACAAATTCGACCGGCACGAGGGCCTGGATTGTGCGCGCCCAGCGCAGTTCGTGGCTGAACAGAGGCTTCAGGCCGGTTTCCGGGACGGTGGTGGAGCACACGCTGGGCGCCAGCCGCACCTGCAATCCGCGCTCCCTCACCAGGCGGCCGAGCACGTTGTCGTCGGCCAGATGATGCACCAGTGCGGCCAGTCCGCCGATCGCCTCCAGCGTTGCGCGCTGCAGCGCCATGGTGGCGCCAAGACAGTCCTGTCGCCCCAGGGCGCGTGACAGCAATGCGCCGGGCAGGAAGGAATGGTTGATGGCGGTGGCGCCCAGCCGTGACGCCAGGCTGCGGTTCGCCGACAACCCGGCGTACAAGGTGGTCGCCAGCCCGACGCCGGGTAGCGCCAAGGTGTCGGCGATGCGCGCCAGGTAGTCGGGGGCGGCATGCACGTCGCTGTCGCCGATCACCAGAACGTCGTACTTCGCCGTCGGCAACATATTGATTAAATTGCCGATCTTGTGGTTCTCGCCATGCTGCGCACGGTTGACCACCAGGGCGATGTCGCAGTCCGGGAACTTCGCTTGCAACCGCTGCACCACCATGATCGCCGGGTCAGCCGGATCCTGCACGCCGCAGACCAGTTGGAAACAGGGGTAATCCTGCAAACAAATGGTGGTGAGGGCCGCCTCCAGCATTGGTTCGTCGCCATGCACTGGCTTGAGCACGGTGACCGGCGGACGCGGTCCGACCGGCGGGGGGGGCGCCGCAGTGAAACGGCGCGCCATCCACCACCCGGCCATTGCCTGCGCCAACCCGGCCACGGCTATTGCCGCCGCGGTGAAGGCAAAATGCTGCATCACGCTAATCGGTCTCTCCCGCGGCGAGTCGCGCTATCTTACTGCGCAACGAGGCAATCAGCGGCGCTGGGTCTCCGCCGCCCAACAGGGCACGGAAATCGGAGCGCTGTACCGCCACCCGGCTGATCGAGCCATTCAGCAGCACGTCGACGATCTTCCAGTTGCCGTTTTCGTGATGAACCACATAGTCGAGCTTGACCGGTTCGCCGGTTGCCTGAAGCATGCGCGTTTGTACCACTTCATCGGCGCCGACGCGACGGGTTGCGGGCAGGACCTCGAAGCGTTCGCCATTGTAGTCATCGAAATTAGCCACGTAACTGGCCACCGTGAACTGGGTGAATACGTCCAGCAGGTCAGCCTGTACGGATGGCGAATACGTGGCGAACCGGGGACCGACCGAGCTGTGCACGATGCGCGGCAGGTCGAAGGAGGACAGCACCACCGGGGTGAGCATCCGCGCGCGGTCGGCGAAGGAGCTGGTGCGGGCCGCCCGCATGACGGCGAGAATGCCCTCGTCCAGCGCCTCGACGGGAGCGCTTGGAGGCGTTTCGGCAATTGCGGCGGCAGGGGCGAACAGCGCCAGGGCGAGCAACAGTCGGCGTGTGGTCATGGTCAGCCCGCTGCGGCTTCGAGTGTCATGTCCCATCCCAGAGCGGCGAGGACAGTGGCGACGATGGCCTTGGCGGTGAGCCCGGCGGCGGCGAGCTGCCTGGCCTGCGTATCGTGGTCGATGAAGCGATCGGGCAACACCATCGGACGTACGCGCACCCGTCCGTCCAGCAGGCCCTTCAACGCCAGATGCTGCAGCACTGCCGAACCGAATCCTCCCGAACTGCCCTCCTCGATGGTCACCAGGACCTCATGGTAGCGCGCCAACCGTTCGAGCAGGGCGGTGTCCAGCGGCTTGGCAAAGCGGGCATCCACCACCGTCGTCGGCAAGCCCTTCTGGCCCAGCTCCTCGGCCGCCCGCAACGCGTCGTGTAAGCGCGGACCCAGCGCCACCAGCGCAACCCGACCGCCCTCGCACACCACTCGCCCCTGTCCCAACGGCAACACCTTCCCACGCTCCGGCAGCACCAGCCCGAGACCCTCGCCGCGCGGATAACGGAACGCGCTCGGGCGGTCACCGATCGAGGCCGCCGTCGCGACCGCGTGCATCAACTCAACTTCGTCCGACGGCGCCATCAGCACCATGCCGGGCAAACAGCCCAGGAAAGCAATGTCGAATATGCCTGCGTGCGTCGCTCCGTCCGCACCTACCAGTCCGGCCCGGTCCAACGCAAACCGCACCGGCAAGCCCTGCAGCACCACATCGTGCACGACCTGGTCATAGGCCCGCTGCAGGAAAGTCGAATAGATGGCGCAGAATGGCTTCATCCCCTCGCTCGCCAGCCCGGCCGCAAACGTCACCGCATGTTGCTCGGCGATCCCCACATCGAAACAACGGCTCGGAAAACGCTGGGCGAATGCGTCCAGGCCGGTGCCCGACGGCATTGCCGCGGTGATCGCCACGATGTCCGGATCGGCCTCGGCTTCGGCGATCAGGGCGTTGGAAAAGACCCTCGTGTAGCTCGGCGGACCCGCCGGTGCCTTCGCCTGCTCGCCGGTCACCACGTTGAACCGGCTCACCGCGTGCAGCTTGTCCTCGCTCTCTTCCGCGGGCCCGTAGCCCTTGCCCTTCTGGGTGATCGCATGCACCAGGATCGGACCGCCGTCGGCGTCGCGCACGTTGCGCAGCACCGGCAACAAGTGGTCCAGGTTGTGCCCGTCGATCGGGCCCACGTAGTAAAACCCCAGCTCCTCGAACAGGGTTCCCCCGCCAACCAGAAAGCCGCGCGCAAACTCTTCCGCGCGCCGCGCCGTGCGTTCGATGCCGCGCGGAAACCGACGCGCCATTTTTGCCGCCAGCTCGCGCAGGCTCAAAAAACTGCGCGAACTCAACAAACGCGACAAATACGCGCTCATCGCCCCTACCGGCGGCGCGATCGACATGTCGTTGTCGTTGAGGATCACGATCAGGCGCGAGCGCAGTGCGCCGGCGTTGTTCATCGCCTCGTACGCCAGGCCTGCACTCATCGCCCCGTCGCCGATGACGGCGATGACATGGCGGTCCTCGGCGACGCCGCTTGCCGCCTTCAGGTCACGCGCCACCGCCATGCCGACCGCGGCCGAAATCGAAGTGCTGCTGTGCGCCGCACCGAACGGGTCGTATTCGCTCTCCGAACGCCTGGTGAACCCCGACAGCCCGCCGCCCTGGCGCAGCGTGCGGATGCGGTCACGCCGACCGGTCAGGATCTTGTGCGGGTAGCACTGGTGCCCGACGTCCCAGATCAGCCGGTCATGCGGCGTGTCGAATATGGCGTGGATCGCCACCGTCAGTTCAACCACCCCGAGGCTGGCGCCCAGATGTCCCCCGGTGACCGATACCGCACTCACCGTTTCCGCCCGCAGCTCATCCGCCAGTTGCCGGAGCTGCCCGGACGACAGGTTCCGCAGGTCCGATGGATACCGCACCCGGTCCAGCAAGGGCGTTGCCAGTCGACCCCCCGCCACAGCGGACACTGGTACAGGTACGTTCATCGCTTCGTCCTCGCCATCAGAAACGCGACTCGCCGACGAGCCACGAAATACCTCATATGGTGCTCCACTGGGGAGGAGCCTGCATATCCGACGTCACCGCGGTTCGCCGGTTCCGCCGGTCCGGGATAAAGATGTGGTAGATCCGCCACGGTCCGGCATAAAAACCACGCTCTTGTCATGCCGCCTCGGTATCGGGAGCCGGGAAGGCATGATTCGAACGCGAACTCTCTTCGCCATATCGCCGTGGACCCTACCCCGGTTGGGGAATTCATGCCATACGCGCGCGGATGCTGTCCTGCTGCACCAGATTGCACCCAACTCGCGAAGCGCAATATCCGGCTCCAGGAGCCTGGGTATATGAGACCGCAGTCGTCCGGTCGGAGCCGGGGCAGCTTACAGCACGACGACGCAAGCCGGAGTTGTGAATGTTACGGGTTATTCTGGCTCAGCCTCGCGGCTTCTGTGCCGGCGTCGAGCGGGCGATCGAGATAGTCGAACGGGCTTTGAACAAATACGGCCCGCCGATCTACGTTCGCCATGAGATTGTGCACAATCGCCATGTGGTAGAGGACCTCCGCACCCGCGGCGCGGTGTTTGTTGACGACCTGGATGAAGTGCCGGCAGGGGCGATGACCATCTTCAGTGCCCATGGGGTGGCCCAGCGCGTCGAGGAAGTGGCGCGCCGCCGCGGTCTGCCGGTGATTGACGCCACCTGCCCGCTGGTTTCGAAGGTCCACAACGAGGGCCGTCGCTACGCGGCCCAGGGACGGGATGTGGTGCTGGTCGGCCATGCCGGGCATGCCGAGGTCCAAGGAACAATCGGCCAGGTACCGGGGCGCGTGCACCTGGTCCAGACCGTCGATGATGTCGCCAGGCTGGTGCCGACCGATCCGGAGCAGCTCGCCTACATCACGCAGACCACCCTTTCAGTGGACGACACCCGGCATATCATCGCCGCCCTGAGAGCCCGTTTTCCGGCAATTGTCGGCCCGGACGTGCGCGATATCTGCTACGCCACCCAGAACCGGCAGCAGGCCGTGCGCGATCTTGCCCACCGGGTAGATGTCATCCTGGTGGTCGGCTCCAAGAACAGTTCAAACTCTAACCGCCTGCGCGAGATCGGCGCCGAATCGGGCCGCGCCGCCTACCTGATCGATGATGCCCGGGATCTGCAGGCCGAATGGTTCAGCAATGTCCGGACCGTTGGCCTCACCGCGGGCGCCTCGGCTCCTGAGATCCTGGTCCAGGGTGTCATCGAAGGGCTGCACCGGTTCGACGAAATCGAACTCACGACGCTGGATGGCGTCGCCGAGGATGTGCGCTTCCGGTTCCCGGCTGAATTGGCCGAGGCGTAAGGGGCCGGCAGGGTTCCCGCGATCGATAATGGCCTTGGTTTCTCTACGGACCGAACAGGTAGGCCGCGAGCAGGCGCTTGGCTTCGGCGATGATGCGGGCGCGCTCGACCGGGTCGGTCTGCTCGAACGCGAAGGCCAGCAGGCGGTCGCCTGCCTCGGTGGCCATGCGCAGGCGGAAGGCGAAATCGTTGGAGGCGTCGATATCGAATGCCTCGGCCACGAAGTCCTGGATGGCGGCCGCCACCTTTGCCCCGGCATAGGCGTCGCGGGTGGGACGACTCACATAGCGTCCGCCCCCGGGAGCACCGAAAGCGAGGATGCGGAAGTCCGGATTCGCTTCCAGATAGGCGACGAAGCCGTCGATCACCGTGCCCAGAAAGCTGGGCGCGTCGGTTGGCAGGGTGGTCATGATGACGTCGGCGAGGCGCTCCTGGAACTGGTCCATGTGGCGCACGGCGATGGCGTCCACGATCGCCTGCTTGTCCGGGAAGAAGCGGTAGAGGGCGCCAACCGACAACGCCGCCGCGGTGGCGATCTGTGCGGTGGTCAGGCCTTCCACTGGCAGGCCGCCGGCGAGCAGCGACGAGGCGGCCGACAGCACGCGCTGCACGGTTCCCTGGCTGCGCTCCTGCACGGGACTGCGCCGCGGCGAAGGTTGGCTACTCATGTTCGCCGGTCTACCCAAGTTGCCCGCGCGCCACAATTGACAGCAGCGCGGGCCTGAGCCAGAACGCGAACGCGACGTCGCGTTCGCAAGTTAGGAGGCCACGCATTGCCTGTTCCGGTCAACCAACTCGTGCGCGTTGGCGCCTATGTGGTCAAGCAGCATCTGCTCGGCCGGAGGCGGTACCCTCTGGTGCTCATGCTGGAGCCGCTGTTCCGCTGCAATCTGGCCTGCTCGGGCTGTGGCAAGATCGACTATCCGGCGGAAATTCTCAACCAGAGGTTGTCCGTTGCGGACTGCCTGGATGCGGTGGACGAGTGCGGCGCGCCGGTGGTGGCGATCGCTGGCGGGGAGCCGTTGCTGCACAGGGAAATGCCGGAGATCGTCGCGAAGATCCTGGCACGCGGCAAGTTCGTGTACCTCTGCACCAACGCACTGTTGCTGGAGAAGAAACTCGACCAGTACAAGCCGCACCGCAATTTTGCCTGGGACGTCCATCTCGACGGCGACCACGCGACGCATGACCGGGCGGTCAGCCAGCCCGGCACCTACGACCGTGCCGTAGCTGCCCTGAAGGGCGCCAAGCAAAGCGGCTTCCGGGTGTGCATCAACACCACGCTGTTCGACGGCGCCGAGCCGGAGCGGGTGGCGGCGTTCCTTGACGATATGACCACCATGGGCATCGATGGGGTGATGATATCGCCAGGCTACGCCTACGAGCGCGCGCCAGATCGCAAGCATTTTCTTAACCGGCAGAAGTCAAAGAAACTATTTCGAGACATATTCAGGCTTGGGCGCGGAAAGAAATGGAAGTTCAATCAATCCTCTTTGTTTCTGGATTTTCTGGCTGGCAATCAGCGCTACCTTTGCACTCCATGGGGTAAGCCGACGCGCAATGTGTTCGGCTGGCAGCGGCCGTGTTATTTGTTGGGTGAAGGTTACGCCAAAACTTTCACCGAATTGATGGCGACGACCGATTGGGACAAATATGGCGTCGGCAACTACGAGAAATGCGCCGATTGCATGGTGCATTCCGGCTATGAGGCAACCGCGGTGGTCGATGCGGTGCGCAAGCCTTGGAAGCCGCTCATGGTGGCGTTGCGGGGGCCGCGTACCGAAGGCGCGATGGCGCCGGAAATTCCGCTCGAGGGGCAGCGTCCGGCCGAGTACGTGTTCAGCCGTCACGTCCAGGATGCCCTGGCGAAGCTGAGGCACGAGACCCCCCCGGCGACGAGGCAGCCGGTCGACGCTGCCGACTGATCAGGCGCCGCGCACCCGTTGTCGGAGGGCCGCCCGCGCGGCGGTGGCGTCGCGGCCAAGGGCGATGAGGGAGCGGATCTGCGCGGGATGGCTCGCGAGCGACGCCAGAACGCGCAGGATTCCAATCGCGCCCTGCCGGTCCAGCGCCACCAGGGCCGCCGGCGGCAGGTTCCGGCCGGCAGGATCGCAAATGGCCCGCAGCGCTGCGAAGGGCATTCCGTGCCGCGCCGCGACGCGGGCCACCGGCCCGGTCTCCAGGTCGATGGCCAGCGCGCCGGTGCGTGCAAACAGCCGGGCTTTCTCGGCTGCGGTGGCGGCCACCGTCGTGCCTGCGAGCAGCGTTCCTCCGCGCAGGCCAAGCGAAGCCGAAAGGTATGGCGCGGTGGCGTAGACCAGGTCGCCATCGAGCACGGCCTCCGGCACGATGATGGCGCCAGGGGCCAGCACCGGATCGAGACCGCCGGCGAAACCGAAACTGAGCAGTTCATCCACGCCCTGTTCGATCAGCCATTCGGCTGCCGCCACGGCGCCCTCCGGCAGGCCGCCACCAGCCCGGACCAGGCCAAGCGGACGTGCCAGCCGCGCTTCGGCAATGAGGCCGGTGACGATGCCCAGGGTCATGCGGTCTGCCCAGGATCGGTTGGACTCGGGATTTGCGAACAGGAATGCTTCATGAGCGTCTCAGCCATCGGCAGGCGTGCACTGTGATACGCGCTATAAGACGGCGCGCCGGCATCGATTCGCGCCGGAGCCGAATGCATCATGCCGCGGATGGGACGCTGATCATGCAAATCGCCGAACTCGATAGCCCTTCGGTGCTGATCGACCTTGATATCATGGAGCGCAACCTGCGGCGCTGGCAGGAGCATTGCAATGCCGCGGGCATCGCCAGCCGGCCGCATGTGAAGACCCACAAGATCCCGGAATTGGCGCGACTGCAGATTTCGCTTGGGGCGAAAGGCATCAATTGCCAGAAGCTGGGCGAGGCCGAGGTAATGGCTGACGCCGGCCTGGACGACATACTGGTGTCGTTCAACCTGATTGGCGCGGCGAAACTGGCTCGCGCCGTGGCGTTGGCGAGGCGAATCAAGCTGTCCGTGGTGTGCGACAACGATGTGGTGGCGGATGGGCTTTCCGATGCTTTCGCTGCCGCCGGGATGCGGCTCGACGTGCTGGCGGAAGTGGATACCGGGGGAGCCCGCAACGGCCTGCAGACCCCGCAAGATGTGGTTGCATTCGCCGAACGGCTGTCCAACCGACCCGGCCTCCGCTTCGCCGGACTGATGACCTATCCCCCCAAGGGGAAGGTGGCGGAGGTGCGGGCCTTCCTGTCCGAGGCGGGCGAGCTTTGCCGCCGCCAGGGGCTTGAACCGAAGGTGGTCAGCACCGGCGGCACGCCGGACATGTGGAAGGCTTCGGGTTACGGGGGGGTGACCGAGCATCGGGCCGGTACATACATCTACAACGACCGCATGATGGTGGCCGCCGGCGCGGCGACGCTGGAGGACTGCGCCATGACGGTGCTGGCCACCGTGGTAAGCCGACCTACGCCGGACCGCGCCGTCCTCGATAGCGGGGCGAAATCGCTGGCGGCGGACCTGCTTGGTCCGGGCCGGGGCCACGGCCATATCCGCGAATACCCGGATGCGCTGATCGAGCAGTTGCATGAGGAGCACGGCGTTGTGGACCTGTCGCGCTGCACGGGGAGGCCAGCGATCGGCGAGCGCCTGCGCATCGTGCCCAACCACACGTGCGTCGTAACCAACCTGCACGACCGGGTGTGGGGTGTGCGCGGCGAGACGGTGGAAAAGGCGTGGGATGTCGCAGCCCGCGGCAGGAGCACGTGAAGCCGTTGTCGGGCGGGATGGATACCGCGCGGGAAGAGAATGAAGCCGACACGGCTCTTGTATTGGGTGCCGTGGATGCTTAGGGTGCAATTGGGCAATGGTTGCCAGGCTAACTGTAACTAAGAGCCTGACATTGCAGCCAGTTGTCCTCGGAGATCAGGTCGTAGAGGGCGCCAAGATGACCATGAAGAGACTGAAATACTGCGTTGGAAACGAGTGGATTGAATCCAAGGCAGAAAAGTTCATGCCCATCATGAACCCGTCCACCGGCGAGCAGATCGCCGAGACGCCCTGTTGCTCCGTGGCGGAAGTTTCCGAGGCCGTCGAATCCGCGGCGCGGGCATTT
This sequence comes from uncultured Acetobacteraceae bacterium, assembly GCA_903839965.1. Taxonomy (GTDB): domain Bacteria; phylum Pseudomonadota; class Alphaproteobacteria; order Acetobacterales; family Acetobacteraceae; genus Rhodovastum. Next base: position 16,053 of record CAIMEK010000409.1, read on the forward strand.
CCGGCCTGGTCGTCCACACCGATACCGCTCCGGATCCAGGTCATGTTCCGGTTCAAGCGACTGCTCGACGAGCATCTCGAGGAACTTACCCTGCTGCTCGCGACCGAAATGGGCAAGGTGCTGGAAGAGGCGCGCGGCGACGTGCTGAAGGCCGTCGAAGTGGTCGAGTGCTCCTGTGCGACCCACTACCTGATGCAGGGCGACACGTGCATGAACGTGTCGAACGGGTACGATACGGTATCGTATCGCGAGCCACTCGGGGTGTTTGTCGGTATTGCCCCGTACAACTTCCCGGCCATGATTCCCATGGGCTGGATGATCCCGTTCGCCATCACCACCGGCAATACGTTCGTGCTGAAGGCGGCCTCGATGGTGCCGCAGACCGCGATGCGGATGCTGGAACTGCTGATCGAAGCCGGATTGCCGAAAGGTGTGGTCAACCTGGTGACGTGCAGCCGGCTGGAGGCCGAAACCCTGCTGACGCATCCGCTGGTCAAGGGGATCTGCTTCGTCGGATCCGCGTCGGTTGGGCAGAGCATCTATCAGACGGCCGCCGGCGCGGGCAAACGTGTGCAGGCGCTGACCGAGGCCAAGAACCACGCGCTGGTGCTCAAGGATTGCATCCTGGAGCGGACGGTTCGGGGGATCATCAATTCCACATACGGCTGCGCCGGCCAGCGTTGCATGGCGCTGCCTGTGGTCTGCGTCGAGGACTCCATCGCTGACCGGTTCGTGGCGATGTTGACAAAGTTCTCCAAGGAGATGCGCGTCGGACCGGCTTATCTGCCGACATCGCAGCTCGGCCCGCTGGTTTCGGCCGGGCAGAAGGACTGGGTGGAGAAATGCATCGCGCGTGGTGTCAAGGAAGGGGCGGACCTGATTCTTGACGGGCGCAATGTTTATGTTAGCGGCTACGAAGGCGGTTATTACGTTGGCCCGACCATCTTCGACCATGTGAAGCCTGGCCACTTTGTCGGCGATCAGGAAATCTTCGGCCCCGTTACTTGCATCAAGCGGGTCAAGGATTTCGAGGAAGGCCTCGCGATCATGAACGCCAACGAGTTCGCCAACGGCTCGTGCATCTATACGAGTTCCGGACACTTTGCCCGTGAATTTGCCCGCCGTAGCGACGGCGGCATGGTCGGCATCAATGTCGGCATTCCCGTGCCGTACTCGATCTTTCCGTTCTGTGGACACAAGAGGTCGTTCTTCGGCGACCTGCATACAATGGGCAAGGACGGCGTGGCCTTCTACACCGAGACCAAGAGCGTGACGTCCGTGTGGTTCACCGAAGAGCACGCGAGCCAGACGGTCAGCACGTGGGATGGAACGCTCACCCGCGGCTGAGGGGTCGGCGGCGTCGTCGAGCACATGGCAATGATGGCACGATGCGGCGGTCCACATCCGGTTGGTGGCCGCCGCTCGGGTCGTGGGCGTGCGGCTTCGCGGGGGCATGTCGCGAGAGCGTGACCCGTCGCCGCGACGCTGGCATTGCTCCTGCGGTGTGGCTAGCATCGCGAGATGAAGGAGACACGGATGACGCCTGCCGATGAGTGAGGTGATAGCGCTCAGCCGCGCCCGCGACGATACGATGTGGGCAGTCGTGGCGAATATCGGCAAGTCCAGCCGGGTCGCCGAGATTTATCCTACCCGCATGGCCGCCCTGGCCGATCGCACTTGGCGCGCGCAGCAGGTGCAGGCCTATGCCGACCTCCTGGAAAGCTGCCGGCAAGGGATGCCGAGGTACAGTGTCGTGCCAATGCGGCGCGCGGACCTGCCGCGCAAGTGGAAGCCTTTGCCCGCGCTGGGTTTCTTGCGCGGGCTTTTTGTTTGAGGAGGCTGCGCTTCGGGTCTTCAGGGTGAGGCGGTGATCGTAGTGCTGCTTTCCACTTCGAGCGCCTCGCGCCTGAGCTGGACCACGTGGTACTCGCCGCGTAGCCAGGGCCCGAACTGATCGCGGTAGTGCGGACTGCCCGGCACGCCGGAATTGCCGATATTCTGCACCGCAAGGAACGAGTCCGGCGCCGACAGATCGACCACCATGCGATACTCAGCGCCCGAACTCGCGGCGTGAGGCGGGAGTTCGCCGCCGGTATTGCGCACCGTGTGCGATCCGCCATCCACCGGCGCCGGCCCGATCTGCAGCGCGTCGGCGAGCGCGGGGGTGGTGGCCGGGTGGCGCCAGTGCGCCGTGTGCACCGCATCCCATCGCCAGCCCGATGGATCGTCCCCCAGTCGGCCTCGCAACGTGGCCACGGCCTGACGGGCAACCACCCGCACCGTGGCAGAGGTGCCTGCGGGAAAGTACGAGAGGCCATCGTTTTCCAGCAGCGTGGCGCCGAGCCCGGTCTGCTGCATGGTGAGGTCGAGCAGGCGCTCGGGAAGATACTGGGCGGTCACGGTCCGCTGCCAGATGAACATGAAGGTCTCGAAGACCGTCGGCGCGGCGCTTGCCAGCGTGTAATGCCCGTCCCAGCCTGACAAGGCCGCCACCAGGGGGGCAAGATCGGGGTCCGAGCGACCGGCGAGGTGGCGCAGGATGTGCGGTGTGAGCCGCGCCGCGCGGGCGTTCTTGACGTCGTTCTGAAATTGGATGTTGGCGTCGCGACCGAGCGTGCCGGCCGCGAACGCCTCGTCCATGCGTACGCCGCGATGACCCTGTGAATAGGCGCCATAGATCGGCCTGGCATCGCTCGTGGGTACGGGGCGCTGGTTGGCACTGGCAAGATAGCCGCGGGCCGGATCGGCGCAACTGGGCAGGTCGTCGAAGGGGATATAACCGACCCAGCGGTCGGCCGGGTTGGCGGCGTCGCGGTAGCCGGGGATGATTCGGCCGCGCACGGGAATGCGGCCGGCCATCTGATAGCCGATGGTGCCGCTGCGGTCGGCGAATATCCAGTTGAAGACCGGCAACGCCCAGTCGCGCAGCGTGTCACGGAATTGCTGCCAGGACTGGGCACGCGACAGGCCGATTATCGCGCGTAGGTCGTCGAGATGCTCCATGCCGACCCAGAGGAGCGAGAGCGGAGGATTGCCGGCATGGTCGAGCGGGGGCACCAGCGCATTCACCACCGGGCCGCGCACGGTCGAGCGGATGGTGAGGCTGCGGGTTGCTTCGCCACGCACCGGAATGGCGACTTCGCGGCTTTCGAACTCCCGCCAGGTGTCGCCGTCGCGGTAGCGGCCGGGATCGGCGGGGTCGACTTCCTCGCGGTAAAGGTCGCGGGTGGAGCCCATGTTGTTGGTCAGCGCCCAGGCGGCGGTGCCGTTGCTGCCCCACCAGAGTCCCGGAAGCCCGGGATGGCCGCAACCCGCGGCGTTGTCCTCGGGACCGTGCAGGGCGAACTCGTACCAGGAGGAGGGCACCCAGAACGGCTGATGGGGATCGCCGCAAAGGATCGGGAGGCCGGTGCCAGTGCGGTTTCCGGCGATCGCCCAGTTGTTGCTGCCGGTCGCGTCGTCGGTGCCGCTGACGTGGGGAGCGGGATAGCCGCCGGCGTCGGGCAGGATGACGTTCTCCGACGCCTCGGGGGTCAGATAGAACGTTCGCAGCGCGGCGGGGAAGAAACGGGCGCATTCTGCGGCCGACAGGCGGTCGATGCGTCCGTTCAGCGACCACCAGAAACCGCGCGCGATGGCGATGACGCAGCGCAGCGTGAACGGGGCCGGCCGGTAGCCGAGCAGGCGGAACTCCACCGGTAGGTCATCGCCAGCGATCTCGATGAAGCAATTGATGCCGGCGACCATGGCGTTGACCACGGCCCGCGTGGACGGGTCGACCGCGTCGGTTTCGCGGGTGCAGATCTCGTCCAGCCCGACCGTCAAATGGGCGGCATCGGCCGCGACGTAACCTGGGCCGAGGATTTCCGCCTGCCGGCCGAGCGCGCGGCGGCGCAACCGATCCATTTGCCACAGCCGGTCCTGCGCCATGGCGAAGCCGAGCCCGAAATGGAGGTCGGCGGTCGTGGCGGCATAGATATGCGGGACGCCGGCTCGGTCGCGCAGGATCTCCACCGTTCCGCCGACCTGGCCGGTGAGTGTGCGGTCGCCGATGGCCGCCGACCGGGCCAGCCAATCGTCGCGCAGGGATGCGAACTCCGCCGGGGCAACACCGGCGGCCAGGCAGATGGCGTCGATTGGCTGGGAGGAACGCAAGGCAGCAAGCAGTGCGGCGTCATCGACCGGCATCACGAAGCGTCCTTTGGTTCTCATCGGCGATGGCCGTGTGCAGCCTGCGCAAAGCGGTCAGACCGGCCGGCGAGCAGATAGAATGCGATCGGGAGCATCGGCTCCGCCCGTTGCTGAGCGCGGAGAATGCAAGCATGGCTTGGGCGGCGGGGCTAGGGGGCACCGGCGGGCGCGGCGGCCACTTGCGCCTTGCGCTCCCAACCTCGTGGGGTCTGCTGCCAGTAGGCGAGCGTGTGGCCAGCCGTACGGGCGGCGGCCCAACGGCGCCGTGCCGCCTGCACGGAGGCTTCGTCGGCACCGTCGAACAGATCAAAGATCCGTTCGTAGCGATCGAGCCGCGCGCTCTCGGTGCCGTCCAGGAGGAACAGGAAGCGGGCAGCATTTGGGGCACCGTCATCCGGCTCCGCGGCGGCGAGCCAGATCGGCTGCAACTCGGCATTGCCCGCGTCGGCCGTGCCGTGCGGCAACCAGTCGGGTTCAGGGCAGAGCCACAGCGCGGTATCGAGGGCCGCCACCCGTTCGCTGCTGCCGCAGAGCACCAGGGCGCGTTGGCCCGCTGCGAGCGTACGGCCCAGCAGTTGCGGCAGCGCCTGGTCGGCCCTGGTGCGGGTCAGGTGGTAGAATCCGATTTCGGCCATTGATTTTTTCCGGGTGTGGCGGGAGCCTGGCGACGGTCGTCAGCTTTCGTAGTGTTCGGCTACCAGACGGTCGAGCAGGCGGACGCCGAAGCCGGTGGCTCCTTTTGGCACCACGGCGTCATCCTTGCTGGCCCAGGCCGTGCCGGCGATATCGAGATGCGCCCAGGGCTTGTCGTTGACGAAGCGCAGGAGGAACTGCGCAGCGGTGATGGCACCGCCGGGGCGGCCACCGACATTCTTCATATCGGCAATGTCGGACTTGATCTGCTTATCGTACGCCTCACCCATCGGCATGCGCCACACCTTCTCGCCGGTGGCTTCGCCCACGGCATGCAGACGCTGGGCAAGTTCGTCGTCGTTGCTGAAGAAGCCGGCGTAGTCGTGACCCAGGCTGATCACCATGGCTCCGGTCAGCGTGGCGAGGTCGATCATGAACCGCGGGTCGAACTTCTCCTGACAATACCAGAGCACATCGGCCAGCACGAGGCGGCCTTCGGCGTCGGTATTGATGACCTCAACGGTCTGACCGGAATAGGTTTTCACCACATCGCCGGGCCGTTGGGCGGTGCCGCTCGGCATGTTTTCGACCAGGCCGACCAGGCCAACCGCGTCGACCTTCGCGCCCCGCCCGGCCAGCGCCGCCATCAGCCCGATGACCGTGCCGGCACCCGCCATGTCGAACTTCATGTCTTCCATCCCGGCAGCCGGCTTGATGGAGATGCCGCCCGTGTCGAAGGTGACGCCCTTGCCGACGAAGGCGAGCGGCTTGACGGTGCGCGCCCGTTTGCCCTTGCCGCCGCCGGAGCTACCGTGCCAGTGCATGACTACCATGCGTGGCTCGTTACTGCTGCCTTGGGCGACGCCCATCAGTGCCCCAAAGCCGAGTTTGCCCATCTCACGCGGGCCCAGCACCTCGACCTTGAGGCCGAGGGAGCTAAGGGCACGGCAGCGCTCGGCCATCTCGGCCGGGTTCAGCACATTAGGCGGCTCGCTGACCAGGTCGCGGGCGAGATGCACGCCCTCGACGACCGCGCGCATCACCGTCCAGGCTTCGCGGGCTGCGGCGTGGTCAGCTGACAGGAGGGTCAGCTTGGCGAGCCTGGGCCGGTCCTCGGGCTTCTCGGTGGTGCGGTAGCGGTCGAAACGATAGCTGCGCAGCGCCGCGCCGGCGGCGAAGGCGGCGGCCAACTCTGCTGACAGTCCTGCCGCGGCCACGCTGGCCGTGGGCTCGCGGGACAGCGCGGCTGCCGCGGCGGCGCCCACCTCCTCGGCCACGCGCGGCGTCAGGTCGGAGCGTTTGCCGATGCCGACCACGACGATGCGCGATAGCCCTGCTCCAGGAGCGAGGATGGTGCAGCTCTTGCCCGGCCTGGGTTTGAACTCTGCCGCCTCGAGGGCCCGCGAAATCGCGTTGCCGATGGCGTTGTCCGCCGCCGCCCGGATTGCGTCCGTTCCGCCTTCCTCTTCGGCCAGCAGGACCAGGGCGCCAGATTTTGGCAGGGCCGAGCGGGCGAAGGCGATGTCGAGCATGGAGGCAACTCCGTGGTGCAGGCCAATGGGACGTCAACTGTAGCAGCGGTCCATCGGTTCGCCACTGTGGTGCCACGACGCTTTGCACCGGTTCGCATGGGCTTTATGAGAGGCCATGGACGATAACAGCCTGCTGGATCTTGCTTTTGAACTGGCCACCGCCGCCGCAGAGACCATCCTGGGGGTACGGGCGCGTGGATTTGCCACGGTGCGCAAGGCCGACGCCTCGCCGGTAACCGAAGCGGACCAGCAGGCCGAACTGCTGATTGCCGCGAGGTTGCGTGCCGCAACACCGGATTTGCCGGTGGTGGCGGAGGAAGAAATCGCGGCGGGACACGTGCCCGCACGGGCCGACAGTTTTTGGTGTGTCGACCCGTTGGACGGCACGCGCGAATTCAGCGCCGGCC
>CAIMEK010000410.1 GCA_903839965.1 uncultured Acetobacteraceae bacterium
CCGATCTGCCGCAACAGACGGCGACGTTCTTGTTCAGCCGCGCCGCCAGCGCGTGCGCCACGCGCGTGGCCACCACGTCTTCTTTATGTCCCAGCAGGGTGATGACCGAGGTCGTGGCGCTCAACTTTGTCTTGTCTTCCAGACTGGGCCGCGCCTGCGCCACCGCCGTAGCGCCCAGATGCGGAATCTCGCCGCCGGCGATCACCACGCACAGGTCGTTGCCCATGGGCACGGCGGTGAATTCGATGGCGATCCGCCCGTACTGTTCGCTGTGCCGCTCTACCATCTCAGTTCCCCGCCCCTTCCTCGCACCAGCGCTTGAAGCCCTTCAGTTCGAGGCCGAAGATGTCGATCGCCTTGCCGACCATGTGGGCCACCATGTCGTCGATCTTCTGCGGATGGTTATAAAAGGTCATGACCGGCGGCAGCAGGATGGCGCCCACGCTGGCCGCCTCCGTCATGTTGCGCAGGTGCACGCCGCTCAGCGGCGACTCGCGCACCATCAGCACCAGCTTGCGCCGCTCCTTCATCGTCACATCGCAGGCCCGCAGCAGCAGGTTGTGGGCGAAGCCGGAGGCCACGCCCGCCAGCGTCTTCATGCTGCACGGGGCCACCACCATGCCCTCGGTCTTGAAGGTGCCGCTGGCGATCGAGGCGCCGATGTCGTCCAGCGGATGGCACTCGGTCGCCAGCGCACGGACCTGCGCGACCGTGTAGCCGCTCTCGTGCTCGATGGTGCGCCGGCCGCCCTCGGAGATCACCAGGTGCGTCTCCCACTCCGGGTACAGGCGCATCGCCTCCAGCAGCCGGATGCCGAGGATGGCGCCGCTGGCTCCGCTGATTCCCACCACCAGCCGTTTCTTGCGGCTGCTTTCATGCATATCGTCGCCCTCTCCGCCTCATTGAAAGACGTGGACCACACCGGCCGCCGGCTCGCTCCCGGCAGGCCGAACAGACATTCTACCCCGCCCGACCGCGGTTCCCGTTCGCCTAAAGCGGCAACAGTGGCAACTCCGGCCCCCGGTCCTTCGGCCAGGCCGTCCGCGCCGTGTTCATGACCATGCCCAGGAAGGAGTAATAGCCCGCGGTTCCCACCGCATCGATCACCCCGCGCTCGCCGAAGCGCTCCAGCACGCGCCCGTAGGTGCGGTCGCTAACGCCGTGGTTGTGCTGCAGTTCGACGCAGAGATCGCAGACCGCCGCCTCGTCGTCGGCCATGGTCTCCGGTCGCCGCCCCTCACGGAGGGCCGTCACGGTCTCAAGGCTCAAACCCGCCTCGAGCGCCAGCGGGTAGTGGTAGGTCCACTCGAACTGCTGCGTCCAAAAGCGCGAAGTGATGAGGATGATCAGCTCGGTCAGCCGCTTCGGCAGGCTGCTGTGGAAGCGGAAATGGTCGCCCATCGCCATGGCGGTCAGCATGGCGCCGGGGCTGCGCAGCAAGGGCGTGAACGGGCCGAACACGGCCAGCCCGCGCCCCGAAGCGAAGGCCTCGGCTGCCTTGCTTTGCTCTTCGGTCATCTCGGCGGCGGGAATCGCCGGCATGCGGTCGTCGGGCATCGCTCCTCCATGATGAGCTTTTGAGTAAATGCGTCAGGCCCCGGCCAGCTCGCGAATCCGCTCCGGCACCGCGCCTTCATACCGGCCGCCGTGGAACGACAAGACGCGCTCGACCGGCAGCCCGAACAGCTTGCGCATCGACCGCAGCGCCTCCGCCATGTCGAGCGTGTGCTCCGCGGCGGGGCCCGTGAGCTGGCCGTTGACGACCAGCAATTCGTCGCCCGGGATCAGCGTCCGCTCGCGCTCCAGCCACAGGCTGATGTGGCCCGGCGTGTGCCCCGGCGTGTGGATGACCCGGATACCGCCGCCAAACGGCAGCAGGTCGCCGTCGGCCACCGGGTGCGTCACCTTGAAGTTGGGCATCGCGGCGTACATGGCCGCTCTTTGCTGGCGCTGCTCCGGGGGCAAGGCCTCCAGTCGCCGGGCAAGGCCCTCGGGGGTGAGCTTGGCCCAGGGTTTCGTCCCTTCGATGTAATCCCGCTCAACGACGTGCGCATAGACATCCAGGTCGCCGCCGCGCGCCGCGATCATCTCCTTCATCACACCTAGATGGTCCAGGTCCTGGTGGGTGATCACCACGCGCTTGACCTGCGCCGGAGTCAGTCCAACCGCTGCGAGCGCCTGCTCCAGGGCCGGGAACTGCCCCGGGAACGTCGTATCGACCAGCGTGACGTCGTC
>CAIMEK010000411.1 GCA_903839965.1 uncultured Acetobacteraceae bacterium
GCCCAGGCGCTGATCCGCCGGGTGCCGGTGGGCGAGAGCGTGGTCGACGCCATCCTGCGCCTGGTGCGCGGCGGACGGCCGGAATCCACCGACGACGATGCGGTGCGCCGGCACGTCGCCTGGGGGCCCGGCCCGCGCGCCGCCCAGGCGCTGATGCTGGCCAGCCGCGCCCGCGCCCTGCTGGACGGCCGGCTGGCGCCCAGCGTGGAGGATATCGTCGCCCTGGCCCCGCCGGTGCTGCGCCACCGCATGGCGCTCAACTTCTCCGCCCGTGCCGATGGCGTGGTGCTGGCGGACGTCATCGCGCGCCTGGTCGAGCGGATCGGATGAGCGCTGCCCCGCTCCCCGCTGGCCCGCTCGTTGTTCGCCGCGCCGAAGCCCTCGGCGATCGCCTGCCGCCCCTGCTGGTGGCGGCGGACCGGGTGGCGGCGACCGTGGCGCAGGGCGTGCACGGCCGGCGCCGCGTCGGCCAGGGCGACAGTTTCTGGCAGTTCCGCCCCTTCCTGGCCGGCGACTCGGTCAACCGCATCGACTGGCGCCAATCCGCCCGCTCCGATCGTGCCTATGTACGCGAGACCGAGTGGGAAGCCGCCCAGACCGTCGCACTGTGGCGCGATGGCGGCGCCAACATGCGCTGGCAGTCGCGCAAGGACCTGCCCAGCAAGGCCGAGCGCGCCAGCCTGCTGATGCTGGCGCTGGGTGCCCTGTTGCTGCGCGGCGGCGAGCGGGTGCGCCTGCTGGCGGACAACAGCCGCCCCACCTCCGGGCGCAACGGGCTGGAGCGACTGGCCGAGGAGCTTGAGCGCCAGCCGGAGGGCGACGGCCTGCCGCCCGACGTCGCGCTGCCCCGCCACGCCAGGGCGGTGCTGATCGGCGACCTGCTCGGCCCGCTGGAGGACATCCAGGCCAGCGTCGGGCGGCTCGCCGCGATCCCGGTGACCGGCCACCTGCTGCAGGTGCTCGATCCCGCCGAGGCGTTGCTGCCGTACAGCGGCCGCGTGCGTTTCGAGAGCGTGCGGCAGGACCGGCAGACCCTGATCCCCCGCGTCGAGGGAATCCGCGACGCCTATGCGAAACGGCTGGCGGAGCAGCAGGCCGGGCTGGCGGCGATCTGCTCGGCCGCCGGGTTCAGTTTCTCGATCCACCGCACCGACCATCCGCCCGAGGCCGCGCTGCTGGCGCTCTATACCGCGCTGGCCCCGCCGGCCGGGCTCCGCGCGGCGGGCGGCCAATGATCTTCGCCGCCCCCTGGGTGCTGCTCGCGCTGCCGGCGCTGCCGCTGTTGTGGTGGCTGCTGCGGGTCACCCCGCCCTCGCCGCGCCGCCAGGTCTTCCCCGCCGTCCGTCTGCTGATGGGGCTGACGGCGACCGCCGAAACGCCGGCGCGCACGCCGTGGTGGCTGCTGCTGCTGCGCATGGTCGCGGCCGGCCTGGTCATCGTCGGGCTGGCCCGCCCCATCCTGGGCACCGGCGGCAGCCTGCCCGGCCACGGCCCGCTGCTGCTGGTGATCGACGACGGCTGGGCCGCCGCCGGCGACTGGGCGCGGCGCATGACCGCCGCCGATGCCCTCCTCGACCGCGCCGAGCGCGAGGGCCGCCCCGTCAGCCTGCTCGCCACCGCCCCGAACGAGACCGGCGCCGCGCCCGTGGCCACCCCCGCCATGCCGGTCGCCGACGCGCGCACCCGCCTCGCCGC
>CAIMEK010000412.1 GCA_903839965.1 uncultured Acetobacteraceae bacterium
CCGAGCCACGACTACGTCCAGGCCATGCGCGAGCAGCTCCCGCTGGCCTTCCCGGGCGGGCTGTTCTACTTCCAGACCGCCGACATCGTCAGCCAGGTGCTGAATTTCGGCCTGTCGGCGCCGCTCGACATCCAGATCCGCGACGGCGATTTCAACCGCTCGTACGCGCTGGCGCAGCGGCTGCTGCTGGCGCTGCAGAAGATCCCCGGCGTGGTGGACGCGCACATCTCCCAGGTGCTCGACTACCCGGCGCTGCTGGTGGAGGTGGACCGGCTGCGCGCCGCCCGGCTCGGCATCACCCAGCGCGACGTGTCGAACAACCTGCTGGTGGCGCTGTCCTCGTCCAGCCTGGTGGCGCCCAACTACTTCCTCAACCCGGTCAATAACGTGAACTACTTCGTCGCCGTGCGCCTGCCGGTGACGAGCGTTACCAGCGTCAACGACATGATGGACCTGGCGATCAGCCAGCCCTTCGTGCCGACGGCGCAGCCCACCGACCAGCAACTGGCCACCCTGCCGAACGCCCCGGTGTCGCGGCTGTCGGACGTGGCGACCGTGCGGCCGCGCTCCAGCCTGCAGTCGATCAGCCACTACGCCGTGCAGCGGGTGGTGGACGTCGCCGGCAGCGTGGAGGGGCGCGACCTCGGCGCGGTCACCCGCGACATCCAGGCCGCGATCGCCGAGATCGGCCGCGACCTGCCGGTCTCCACCCATATCGACATCCGCGGCCAGCCCCAGGTGATGCAGACCGCGTTCGCCAACCTCGCGCTCGGGCTGATCATCGCGGTGGTGCTGGTCTATGCGCTGCTGGTGGTGCTGTTCCAGTCCTGGGTCGATCCGTTCATCATCATGATGGCGGTGCCCGGCGGGCTGATCGGCATCATCTGGATGCTGGCGCTGACCCACACCACCATCAACGTCGAAAGCCTGATGGGCACCATCATGACGGTCGGCATTTCGGTGTCGAACTCCATCCTGGTGGTCAGCTTCGCCAACGACGTGCGCGGGCGCCGGCCCGGCGCCACCCCGCTGGAGGCGGTGCTGGAGGCCGGCCGGACCCGGCTGCGGCCGATACTCGTGACCGCCCTGGCGATGATCCTGGGCATGGTGCCGATGGCGCTGGGCGCCGGCGAGGCGGGCGAGCAGAACGCGCCGCTGGGCCGCGCGGTGATCGGCGGGCTGATCGCCGCAACAATTGCCACACTGTTCATTGTTCCGGTGTTCTATACAATGCTCCGGCGCAAGCCGCCGCGTCTGCACGACCTCGACCGCGTGTTCGCCGCGGAGGCGGCGCAAGGCGGAACAAGCACGGAGGGCCAGGGCTGATGGAGTCTGAGCCGGTTCAGCGACGCCGCGGCGGGGCGTTTGTGCTCTATGGCATCGGCATCGTGATGGTGCTGGCAGCCGGCACCGCCGCGTACTGGTTCGGTCATGTGCGCACCGTCGAGGTGGCGCATGCCCGCAGCGCCCTGCAACTGGAGGCCGATCGCGGCCCGCGCGTCGAGGTGGTCAACGTGAAGGCGGGGCCGACCACCCGCGACATCATCCTGCTCGGCGATGCCAAGCCCTACCTGACCTCCACCATGTTCGCCAAGGTCAGCGGCTACCTGCGCGCGGTGCATGTCGACAAGGGCGACCATGTGCTCGCCGGACAGGTGCTGGCGGAGATCGATTCGGCCGAAACCGACAGCCAGTACGCCTCCGCCGTGGCCGACCTGGAGAACAAGCAGAAGCTGCTGGTACGGGCGCGCAACCTGCTGACCACCGGCAACATCTCGCGCCAGGCCGCCGAGCTGGCGGAGACCAACGCGCGGATGGCGGAGGAGGCGGTGCGCAACCTGGCCGCCATGCGCTCTTACGAAACCCTGCGCGCGCCGTTCGAGGGCACGGTCACCGCCCGGTTCGCCGACCCCGGGGCGCTGTTGCAGGGGGCCACCACCAACCAGGCCAGTTCGCTGCCGGTGCTGGCGATTTCCGACACCAGCCGGCTGCGCGTCGGCGCCTATGTCGAGCAGCGCGATGTGGCCGCGGTGCATATCGGCGATGTCGCCGAGGTGGCCGATTCGTCCAATCCGGACCGCCACGTTCCCGCCCAGGTGAGCCGCACTTCCGGCGCGCTCGATCCGCGCACCCGCACGCTGTATGTCGAAATGGACGTCGACAACCGCGACGGCTTCCTGATGGCGGGCAGCTTCGCCTATGTGACGCTGAAGGTGCCGCTGCGCAGCCAGCCGCAGATCCCCGTGAGCGCGCTGCTGCAGCGCGCCGGCACGTCGATGGTGGCGCTGGCCGGCGAGGACGGCGTGGTGCACCTGCGGCCGGTGAAGGTGGCCTCCACCGACGGCGTGATGATCAACATCGCCGAGGGCGTGGCGCCGGGCGAGCGGGTGGCGGTGAACGTTCCGAACGAGGTGATCGACGGCTCGCGCATCCGCGTCGTGGTGGCCGCGAGGTAGGGTGGGCGCGCCGGCGCGCTGCCTTCGCGAGCCGGTGGCATCGGCCCGAGAGCTCTTTGCTATTTGTCACTTTTTCTGAATAACACTCGTTCGTTGGAAAAATCGACCAGATCAACCCTGTATCCAACATCAAGCCATGACCGACAGTGGACATGGGTGCCTGCTTGCTCATTTGCCCACCACGCTCGGTACGCCCGTGCGCTGGACGGCATGTTGCAATGGAGGACTTGTTCGATGCCCTTGAAATCCAAAATTATTTTTTCTGCGGTCTCAGACATCAAATAATGGCGCAGGGGTCATACTTCACCATACGTTCTTGACTACAGTTTTGCTCTTGAGATGCTATCTGTTGACCTTCGGCCAGTTGCGGCTTAACGGCCTGATTTATCTCAGGTGGCACACCAATAAGAAGGAAGGGAAATTATGGATTTACGGCAGCGGATCGTGGTTGAATGTCCTCACGCATCTTGCGCAGTATAGCGTCAAATAGACGGTCGTGTTTTTCATCACTACGCTTGCTGTTTCTAGAGGATGTTTCTGACCTGAACTCCCTAAGTGCGCCAAGTATTTTTTGATTGGCAACTAATACCAGTGCCCTGAAGGGTTGACTCGTTCGTGTTTTCCGCGGCGCGGCGCGGCTATGATTCTCAGGATGGTGAACGATGGAGTTTTGCCATGGCCATTCCGCTCCGGAGTGATTTTGACGCGACGGCGCTTCGGGCGGTGGCACGCCGCACGAAGGACGCCGCGCAGGGC